>NZ_SOFB01000052.1:0-118646 GCF_004402815.1 Cryobacterium sp. Hz7 | reverse complement strand
CGGGTGGAAAACACGAGACATGGAGAACGCTTGTCCGACGCAGACGTATGTGTTGGACCTAAGTCTTCTAGGTGTCGAGAGACGGACCTTCAATGCGCGAGCTATCGGAGTCAGGCGATTCTGACACTGCCTGAATATGCCGGCGCCCGTTCGAGTCGCCCAATATTAGGCCCCGAGGACGGGGCGTCATACGCACGAGCTCGAGCACGGTCTGTTGTGTCTTATATCCCTAGGGATATTGGACGTCTCACGACTCCCCTCTTGGGTCTCTGCAGATCACCGGAATCTCGCGGCGCGGCGATTCTCATAACTACGTCGCATAACCTCTTGATTGAATGACGGTACTCACCGTTAGTTATGAACAACCAGGAGCAGAGTGACGAAGCTGATCGGCTACGCGCGAGTATCGACGCGCCAACAATCCACCGACCGGCAACAGGTCGACATCTTGGCGGCGAGCGTCCGGCGTGACGACCTCTACGTCGACCACGGGGTCTCCGGCGCTCGAGTATCACGGCCCCACTTCGACCGTGCGCGCGACGCTCTCGAGGTCGGCGACACGCTCGTCATCACGACTCTGGACCGGCTGGGCCGATCGACGCAGACCATGCTCGCTTTCGCCGAAGAGCTCCGCGGGCGAGGTGCCGGCCTTCGCGTACTGAACTTGGGCGGCGGCGATGTCGATACGGCCACACCGATGGGATCCATGATGGCGGCACTCGGTCAGATGGAACACGAAATCAAGCGAGAGCGTGTGGTCGACTCGATCAACAAGCGCCGCGACGCCGGCAAGGATCTGGGCGGCCGCCCGCAGCTCATCACTGACAGCCAAATTCGCAACGCCCGCCGACTTATAGAAGGTGGCGAGACAACGGCGCAGGTTGCGCTCGACCACGGAATGTCCCGAGCGACCTTCTACCGCCGCGCGCGCCCTGGGATTACTGTCAGATCAATCCGCCGACCAGACCCTGACAAGCGACGCCACCAAATAGCGATCACGGAACGCCGCCACAGAGCGCCGGGAAGAAACGGCTCTGGACCGGGTCGAGGGGTCAGTCTTCTTCTTCAGCGCGCGAGAGCCGCTGCGACACGTAGACGGGGATGAACGAAGCAAGGATTATGACGGTGGCGACAACGTTGACAACGCTGGCCTCGTTGGGGCGGGCCATCTGGTTCATGATCCACAGCGGCAGCGTGTCTACTCCCGGCGGTGCCGTGAAGATGGTCACCACGACCTCGTCGAAACTGAGGGCGAACGCCAATAGGCCGCCGGCGACGAAGGCGGTGCGAAATTGGGGGAAGGTGATGATTCTGAAGGTCTGCCAGAGCCCGGCCCCGAGGTCCATCGAGGCCTCCTGCAGGTTCGGGCTCATTCGCCGCAGTCGGGCGAGTACGTTGTTGAAGACCATGACCATGCAGAAGGTGGCGTGGGCCACGATCATGCCGAAGTACCCGATCTGGATGCCGATGGGTTCGAGGAGGTTGTTGTAGGTGTTGCTCAGGGCCACACCGGTGACGATTCCGGGCAGTGCGATGGGGAGCACGACGAGCAGGTTGACAGTCTGCTTGCCGAAGAAGCTGTAGCGCTGCAGCGCGAATGCGGTGAGCGTGCCGAGCACCAGTGCCATCGCGGTGGCGCCGAGGCCGACAACGACAGAGTTGAGCAGGGCTGCACGGATGGGCTCGCTGGTGAAGGCGATCACCCACCAGTTGAGCGAGAAGTCCGTCACCGGCCAGGTGGCGATCCGGGCGACGTTGAACGAGTTGAGTACGACGAGGGAAAGGGGGATGTACATGAACACGAGCACGACGGCGACGATGGCGCCGAGGCCGATCTTGGCTCCGCGGGTGAGTCTCAGCATGGCGGGTTCCTACATCCGGTCCAGTGCGCCGGACTTGCGAACGGCGAACAGGTAGACCAGCACGAAAACGATGGGAACGACCGAGAAGGCGGCCGCGATTGGCGGGTTGAGGTTGATGTTCGAGGCGATGACGCTGCCTATCATCTGGGTAGTCCCGCCCACGAACTTCGCAGCGATATAGTCGCCGAGGCTGAGCGAGAAGGTGAAGATCGAGCCGGCGATAATGGCGGGCTTGAGAAGGGGAACGACGACCGTGCGGATGGTGGTCCAGCTTCGGGCGCCCAGATCGGCCGAGGCGTCGAAGAGGTTTGCCGGGATCTGGCGCACCGCCGTATAGACAGGCAGCGCCATGTAGGGGAACCAGAGGTAGGTGAGGGTGAGGACCACGGTCGTGTAGCTGAATCCGGGACCGCTGATGCCGAAGGGTTCGAGGGCCGAGTTGAAGAAGCCGTTCTCGGTGAACGTGATGCGCATGGCGAGGATCTTCACCAGGTAGCCCGCCCAGAGTGGAAGAGTGATGGCGACGGCCAGGAAGGCACGCAGCCAAGGCGAGGCCACCTTGGCCATGAAGATGCCCAGCGGGATGGAGAATACGACGCTGAGCAGGGTCACCAGCAGCGCGATCGACAGTGTTCGCAGCGAGGTCGAGAGGTAGGCGGGGTTTTCGACCAGCCGGAAGAAGTTGTCGAGGGTGAAACCCGGGATGACCTTGGAGGTGAACGGGTCGGTGCGCCAGAACGCGGTGATCAGGAGCATCACGAGGGAGAAGATGTAGACGCCGACGAGCCAGGTCAGGGGCAGGGCCAGCAGCCCGAGAAGCCGGAGCCGGGGGCTGCGGTGGAGCCGGGTCGAGAGGGGCTTGCTGCCGGCGGGCTGGACCCGGCCCGGGCCGGGTGTCGGGACGCGGCCTGGCTCGGCTGGCGTGACGCGGGGCACTGTGCTGGTCACGGTGATTCCTTAGATGCTTGCGGATGCGGATGGGGGCCGGTGGGGCCCCGGTCGGGACCCCACCGGAAGGTGACTAGCTCTTGACGGTGAGCCAGGCATCCGTCCACTGCTGGAAGTTGGTGCAGATGACGTCGGTGCGTCCGTCGATGCACTGCTCGAGTGGAGTGGTCCAGAACCAGACGTTCTCGAAGTACTCCTCGTCGGTGGCGTGGAAGTACTCGCAGTGCGCTGCGGCCTCATCGCTGGTCTCGCAGAAGGCGCCATTGGCCGGGGCCATGCCGAAGCCCATCGCGATCGCGCCGTTGACCTCGGCGGAGCTGGTGTAGTCCATCCACAGGTAGCCGCAGTTGGGGTTCTTCGACTCGGCGGAGATCATCCAGGCGTCCGACCAGCCGGTGGAGCCCTCTTCGGGCAGCACGCTCTTGAACTTCTCGTCCTCGGTGAGCTTGCGCAGGATCTCCCACGAGGTGCCCACGACTGACGTTCCACCGGCGTACGAGGTGATCTGGGCGACCGGGTCGGCCCAGTACTCGCTGACGATTCCGTTCTGCGTCTTGAGCAGCTCGATGGCGGCGTCAAGCTGCTTCTGGTCGAGCGCGTACGGGTTGGTGATGCCCAGATCGGGTTCGTGCGTCATCAGGTAGACGGCTGCGTCGGCGATGTAGATCGGGGCGTCATAGGCGATGATCTCGCCGGCATAGGGGCTGTCTTCCTCCCAGACGACGTCCCAGCTGGTGGGCGCTTCGGTGACGATCTCGCTGTTGTACTGCAGAATGTTCGCACCGCGGCCGATCGGAACGCCGTAGCTCTTGCCGTTGATCGTGTCGTAGATCTGGCCCTGCATTCCCTCGACGATGTCATCGCCGAAGTTGGGGATCAGGTCGACGTTGATCGGCGCGACGTCCCCACCGGCGATCAGACGCAGGCTCGCGTCGCCGGAGGCCGACACGAGGTCGTAGTCTCCGGTGCGCATGAGCGTGACCATCTCGTCGCTCGTGCCGGCGACACGACGGTTGACGACGCATCCGGTCTCTGCGGTGAACTCGTCGGACCATGCCGGCTCAACGAATCCGCTCCACGCGACGATGTTCACCTCGCCCTCGGCCTTACCGAGCTTGTCCATCATGGGCACGTCGGGAACGTCGATACTGAGGCCGCCGGCCGACGTGTCGCCGGTCGCCGTGTCGCCGGTGCCGCTACAGCCGACGAGCACCAGCGTTGCCGCTGCCACCATCGCGGGAAGCAGCATGTACTTCTTCTTCATGGAACTCTCCTAGTGATTCGTGGTGCAGGGATGGTGCGTCGTGAGGGTCGTAGTCGGCTCAGGGGACGATGGACACGTGGTCGGTCTTCCAAATGGCCCGCACGGCGTCTCCGCGGCCGAAGGCGGCCGCCGCTGTGGGGTGGTGGTCGTTGTGGCGTTCGGCGGTGAGGCGCAGGCCGGAGGCGGTCTCGACGATGTACCGCGTTGCCGGGCCGGTGTAGACGGTTTCGTAGACGGTGCCGAGCACGGAGGTCTCGTCGGCGGCGACGACGGATGCCACATCGGCGAGTCGAACCCGTTCCGGGCGCACGCTGATGAGCTTGTCGATTCCGCTGATGACGCTGGCGTGGGCCGGGGCGATGAGGTTCGAGATCCCCAGGAATCCGGCCACGAACGCGGTCTGAGGAAATTCGTAGACCTCGTTGGGCGTACCGACCTGTTCGATGCGGCCGTTGTTAAACACGGCGACGCGGTCGCTCAGGGTGAGGGCCTCTTCCTGATCGTGAGTGACGAAGATGAAGGTGATACCAACCTCGCGCTGGATCTGCTTGAGCTCGACCTGCATCTCTTCGCGCAGCTGCTTGTCGAGAGCGCCGAGCGGCTCGTCCAGCAGGAGCACGCTGGGTTGCAGGATGAGTGCGCGGGCCAGCGCGATGCGCTGCCGCTGCCCGCCGGAGAGCTGGTGGGGCAGGCGGTCGGCGGTGTGCGCGAGACGTACCTGCTGCAGGGCCCGCTCGACCCGTTCCGCCGTTTCGGACTTGCCCATCTTGCGCACCCGCAGCCCATAGCCGACATTCTCGGCGATCGTCAGGTGGGGGAACAGCGCGTAGTCCTGGAAGACCGTGTTCACATTGCGGTCGAACGGGGCCATGCGGGTGACGTCGACGCCGTCGAGTTCGATGGTGCCGCTCGTGGCGTCCTCGAAGCCGGCGATCATGCGCAGCACCGTGGTCTTGCCTGACCCGGAGGGCCCGAGCATGGAGAAGAACTCCCCGGCGTGAACGTCCAGGTCGAGCTCTGCGACGGCGACGACATCCCCGAACACCTTGGTGACGGCGTGCAGGCTGACGCCTTTGGGGGTGGGGGAAGCCGCTGATGCTGCTTCCAGCAATGCGCGGCCAGACTGTGTCATTGGTCGATGACTCCTTGGAACGACGGTGGTCTCAGAGGTTGAGAATAAACCTATAGTTCCATAGGTTTTTTTTCAAGCAGATTAACTTTGCTTTGCGGCGCATCCGTCGCGGCACCCACGGCGTGAGGGAGAATGAGGCCGTGCCCGCATCCACGACGACGCCCTCCCGACGGGGCGAGCCCTCACGTCTGCAGCGCGCCGTGTTCCAGCCCATCGGCGACGCGGGGCGAGCGGCGCTGGTGGAGCGCCGCATCGCCGAAGCGATCACCGGCGGAGTCCTGGCCCCCGGCACGAAACTCCCAGCCGAGTCCGAGTTGGCCAAGCTGTTCGGCGTCGCGCCGGTAACCGCTCGCGAGGCGCTACAGTCCCTGCGCGAACGTCACCTCGTCGTCACCCGACGCGGACGCAATGGCGGCAGTTTCGTCGTCGAAACTGCCGACGCCGCCGAATTCGCCCTGCGAGCCCTTCGCGATATGTCACGGGTCGCTCTCCGCGACCTCGCCGCCCACTACCTCGCTGTCACGGGCGCCTGCGTTGGCCTAGCCGCCCAACGGGCCGATCCGAGCGAGGTCTTGCGCATCCGCAGCCGGCTCGATCGCTACACCGGCAACGACCCGCTCACATGGCGGCGACTGGCCGACGACGCACACCTCGAGATCTCAGCGCTCAGCCAGTCGGCCAGGCTCACCCGCGAGCAAATGCGCCTGCAGGCGGAGTTCTCGCCGTTCCTCGCACTCGTCGACGCATCCGAAGCCGATCGCGATCGCAGCCGCAGCCAACTCCTCGCTGTCCTCGACGCCGTCTCCGCCGCGGACTCCGCTACTGCGACCCGCCAAGTGCGTGAATCGATCGCGGATGCCATGGACCGACTGATCGACCGCCAGGCGGAACTGGCCAGGTCGTGACTGCGCGGGCTCTCCCCCGGTACTGTATAACCCAGTCGCCCAGGATCCGCACCCTGGCGCGACTCGCAACGAGGAGGTTGCCATGACGGCAGAAGTCACCACGGTCGCATCCCGAGCGGTCGCAGCCGTCGATGACTACTTCGCCGACGCCCTCGATGCACTGGAGGCTTGGCAGCTCGACATTGCGGTCGACATCGCCGCGGCGCGGCGCACCGGGCCGATCACCACATCGCGACTCGACGAGTTAGTGGCGCCCTACGCCCGCCAAACCCTCGACACTCCCGGCATCTCCGTCTACGGCGCGGGCTTCATCGCCGCCCACGACTCACTCGCCGACGCTCCCAGCCACCTCGCCTGGTGGCAGGGACCACAGCGTGCCCGACTGACCCTAGCCAACCAGGCGATCAACAAGGGCAACATCGACTACAGCGAACTCGAGTGGTATCGGGTTCCCATGCTCACCAACCAAGCCCACGTCGCGGGGCCCTATGTCGACTACCTGTGCAGCGATGAGTACACGATCACTGTGGCCGCACCGGTGCGAATCGACGACGAATTCGTCGGCGTCAGTGGACTCGACCTACTCATCGACACCGTCGAGCGCGATCTCACGCCCCAACTCGCAGCGCTCGGTTCCGCCATCACCATCATCAATAGCGCCGGCCGAGTCGTGGTGTCGTCGAACCGCCGCCTAGCAACCGGGGAATCGCTACGCAGTGACGGGTATCGCAACGCCGAGCGGGTGCCCTGTGCGCGCACGCCGCTCGAGATCGTACTCATCTAAGCGCGTCGACGACACGACCCAGTCCAATGCGGCATCCGCCAGATCGATGGATTCTCGCGACGCCCACAACCCGACTCGCCTGCAATCGCGGGCTCCCAGGAACCGATTACTCGGCCGCTAGGCCACGCAGAAAAACAACCACCTCTTAGACCGAGCGATCAGGGCTGCCAACCATCGCGAATCAGACCCTATCCGGACGGCATCGGAAGGTGCACCTGACGTCCCGTTGGGGTGTACCCAGATTGGCATGAGGATCGCCCAACCTGAGCTTCAATCCCGGTAGCGCTCCGCTGGCAACGTTTGATTCTGGCAACGAGTCTTGAGCACATCAGAACAGGGAAATTCGCGGAGGCCCGTCTCTGGTTACTCGGGCAGCAAACCGGCAATGACTATGCAAACAGCTAGCGGGGAATCACCCTTCAAATCGATCGACGCCGGCGCATATGCATCACAGATTCCAATTCTCCGGGCTCGACTTTGCGTAGTCGTCGATGCCGATCGCGGCGAAGTGCTTTTTGGCGGACTTGATCTTCGATTCGTGGTCGAGACCGCCGAGCGAGGACAAGTATGGCGCGCCTGGCGCCGCACTCCTGGGGGAGCTGTGCTGGGGACGGACGGCGCGGAGCACCGAAGCCATTACTACGTTCAAAGGGACACACTGCCGACAGGTTGGCCAGACAGGTCACCGGAGTGGGTGGACGCTGCGCGCGAGGAGTGGCCTCCAGATTGGAACAAGAACGACGGCACTCGCCTCTGATAGTGCGACTAAGTTCCGGTGGCTCCGGCTCCCTGCCTTAAGAGCAGTTTGTTAGCACATCATGCGTTCAGACGTGGCGGTCGTCGTGCGTCAGGCGCGAGCCCTCCGGAAAAGCACCGGCGATGTACCGCTTTTGAAAAATCGAAAACCCTGCGAATTTCCCTTAACCTCCGCGGATTTACGCGGATCTCGGGTGGACGGACCGCTTCTGCCGTTTGTACCGCCGGATCGACAATCCTAGCGACTCTGCTCGCGCCCACGATAAGTATGTGTACAGATGTGCACTCTCCTCCCAACTCCCTTGAATCTGTGCGCGCCCGGGGGGGGTCCTGAACTTGGGTTGTCGCCGCGAGAATGTGTACGACCGTTGAAGCTGGATATGCCCGCTCCCCTTGTCTCGTATGGGTCGCACCGCTTCCGGACACGTACACGTACACGTACCGGCGAGGGTGAATGTGTATATGTGCATTTCGGAGATAGCGGCCACACAGCTTATTCCCAGACACGTCGGGCGTGTCGAGGACGCGTATCCCCCCGCGCTCACCGGCAGCGCACCGGGCTCGCCGTGACCGATGCGAGGACGTCGATTCGACTGCTCTCGAGCCGCCACAGCGCACCATGGAGATCGTCGCCAGGAAGGTGCGGGCCACCCGGCAGTCACGTGCGTCACCATCCACCGCATGCCTCAACTCGCACTTGCTCACACCCGCTCACAGATGTTCCGTTACCGCTGCGTTACCGCTGGGGAAATCCCGGCGAGAAAAAACCCCCTGAGTCCCAGTGAAACACAGGGCTGCAGAGGGTTTTCTGTGGCGGTACCGGTGGGATTTGAACCCACGGTGGAGTCTCCCCCACACAACTTTTCGAGAGTTGCACCTTCGGCCGCTCGGACACGGTACCGAGGGAGAGTTTAGTTGAAATCGGGGGCCTTGCGCGAATCGCGGCGGCGAACATCCGTGTCTGAACGGCCCTGAACGGCCCCGAACGGCCCTGAACGACGAGAACCCAGCACGAAGCGGTATTCTCACCGGGTGATCACCGTGAACCACAGGCTCCGTTCCCTTGCCCTCACTGCCGGAACCCTGGCCACAGCGGCCGGCCTCGGCGCCGCCGCCGTGGTCAATTACCGGGGCTTCCAGCGTCGCATCGCCGAGAGCTCGGTGATTCTCAATGAGACCCTGCCGGTGCACTCTCTCTGGTGGCGCGCCCGCGCGAAAGACAAGGGCGAGCTGATCTACGCCGTCATCGGAGACAGTGCCGCGCAGGGGATCGGGGCGAGTTCCCCGCACCGCGGCTATGTCGGAATCCTGACCGACCACATCCGTCTCTCCACCGGCCGCTCGGTGCGCGTGGTGAACCTGAGCGTGTCGGGCGCCACCGTCGAAATGGCTGTGCGCGACCAGCTGCCCACGTTCGCGAAGCTCACCCCGGACATCGTCACGGTCGCGATCGGCGCCAACGACATCGCCCTCTGGGACGCCGCCGTCTTCGAGGCCGGCATCCGGCAGGTCTGCGCGGCGCTGCCCCCGCACGCCCTGGTCGCCGACCTGCCCTGCTTCCACCTGCCCCGCAACGAACGGATGGTCGCCGTCGCCAACCGCATCATCCGCCAGGTGGCCGCGGAGTACCAGCTACGCGTGGTGCCGCTCCACGCCACGACGAAGCGGCTCGGGCTGCGCAGCGTCGCCACGCACGTCGCGGGCGACCTGTTCCACCCCAATAACCGCGGCTACCGGGCCTGGGCCGAGGCGTTCGTTCCGGCGCTGAGCGCTCATCTGGTGCGGGGCATCCGGCCTGCCGACCTGGCCGGGCCGAATGCCCCCAACGCGCCTGCCGGCCTGCCCTCGGCCGTGCCGGCCAGCCGGCCCTCCCCCACGCCGGAACCCGCGTCGACTCCGGTGGCGAACACTTCGGAATCGGGTGGTGTCAGCGGCCCGAGCTAGGCTCGCAGAATGGCCAGACCCGTTTCCTCCTTCCGTTGCACCGAGTGTGGCTGGACCACCCTGAAGTGGGCAGGCCGCTGCGGCGAATGCCAGCAGTGGGGCACCGTGGTGGACACCACCGAGAAGGCGAGCCTGGCCCGCGCGCTCAAGCCGGCCAGCGTCACCGGCGCGGGCGTCGCCCGCCCGATCACTCACGTCGACACCACGGCCGTCTCGCACTGGCCTACCGGCATCGCCGAGTTCGACCGGGTGCTGGGTGGCGGCATCGTGCCTGGCTCGGTCATCCTGCTCAGCGGCGAGCCCGGCGTCGGCAAGTCGACACTGCTGCTCGAGGTGGCCTCCAAGGCAGCGGCCGCCAAGTCCCGCGTGCTCTACGTCAGCGCCGAGGAATCGGTCAGCCAGGTGCGGTTGCGCGCCGAGCGCACCGGGGCGCTGCAACCCGAGCTGTACATCGCCGCCGAGACCGACCTGGCCACCATCCTCGGCCAGATCGACGCCATTCAACCCAACCTCGTCATCGTCGACTCGGTGCAGACGGTGGCCAGCTCACTCTCCGACGGCCTCGCGGGCATGCCCAGCCAGGTGCGGGAGGTGGCCTCCACGCTGATCCGGGTGGCCAAAGACCGCAACCTGCCCATCCTGCTCGTCGGGCACGTCACCAAAGACGGCTCGATCGCCGGCCCCCGCCTGCTCGAACACCTTGTCGACGTAGTGTGCCAGTTCGAGGGCGACCGGCAGAGCGCGCTGCGCTTCGTGCGGGCGCTCAAGAACCGGTTCGGCTCGACCGACGAGGTGGGCTGCTTCGAGATGACCGGCGACGGCATCGCCGAGGTGCCCGACCCGAGCGCGCTGTTCCTCAGCCGCGGCTCCACCCCCGTGTCCGGCACCTGCGTCACGGTGGCACTCGAGGGCCGCCGGGCGATGCCGGTCGAAGTGCAGGCTCTGGTGATCAAGACCCAGGCCCCGAACCCCCGCCGCGTCACCAACGGGGTGGACTCCTCACGGGTGGCGATGCTCCTCGCGGTGCTCGAGCGCCGGGCGAGCCTGTCGGGGCTTGGCAGCATGGATGTCTACGTGTCGACCGTAGGCGGCATCCGTCTCACCGAACCGGCCGCCGACCTCGCCATCGCCCTCGCCATCGCGTCCGCGTTCAAGGACAAGCCGATCGCTCAAGGGGCCGTGGCGTTCGGCGAGATCAGCCTCGCCGGCGAGGTGCGACCGGTGTCAGCGGCCAAGCTGCGCGCAGCCGAGGCCGCCCGGCTCGGCTTCACCATCCGACTCGATGCCGAGGCCGGCGCGATCGGCACCGCGGTCGCCGCGGCGATCGCGACCGGCCAGTCCGCACGGGACGCCGAGCTCGACCGCGCGTTCTAGCAGGGAACATCCGGCGCGGGCCGCCACGGATGTCCCGGGCGAGCGGCAGGTTCGGGTCACCGGGGTCTCGACAAGCTCAACCACCGGGCGCTCGACCAGCGGGAAGCCCGACCCACCGTGATCATCGGGCCTCGAGCAGTTCCGCCTCCGGGGTCGACGTGGAGACGATGGCGGCGTGAACGACCCGATTGCGACCGTCGCGTTTGGCCACGTACAGACGCACATCGGCGGCGCGCAGCAGGTCCGAGCTCTGCTGGCCGTCGGCAGGCGCCAGGGCAATCCCGAGACTCGCGGTCACCGGCAGGGCGCCGGTGATCGGCGACCAGTCGTGATCAGCGATCGAGCGGCAGACCGCCTCGAAACGCCGGTGCGCCTCGGTGGCGTCAATCCCCGGCATGATCAGCAGGAATTCCTCGCCGCCCAAGCGTGCGGCGATGCCGTCGGCCGCGGATGCCGCAGCGGCGATCAGGATGCTGCCCACCTCGCGGAGCACAGTGTCGCCGACCTCATGCGACAGCGTGTCGTTGATGCGCTTGAAGTGATCGAGGTCGACCATGGCGATGGCCACGCTCGGCCCACCCTCGCGCAGGCGCATCAGCGCGGCGCTGAGATGTTCGTCGACGAACCGGCGGTTGTGCAGCCCGGTGAGCGGATCGCGCTCAGCCAGCTCTCGGTACCGCTCGCTCTCTCGGCGGGACTCCGCGGTCTGGAACATGGCCTCGAGGATGCGCCCGCGCGACTCGTTCTCGCTCGCACCGAGCGCCTCGGACTGTTCGTGGAAGTGCCGGTACGCCTCGAACGCGGCGCGAAAATCGCCGTTGGCCGCATGGATCTCGGCCTGCTCCCTTGCCGCTTCCGTCGACCAGCGGGTGAGCCCGAACCGCTGGGACAGCTCGCGGCACCGGTCGATGACGGTCTGCGCTCGGGCCAGATTGCCCTGCGTGCGATAGATCTCGGCCAGCGTGACCAGGGCCACTGCGGACCCGTCGGGATGCAGGTTGCCCACGGCCGGGTCCATAGCCGGCAGCAGCTTCGCTTCCGCCTCGTCCAGCCGCCCCGCCGTCAGGTAGACGCGCGCGACCGTGTCGAGGGCGTACATGCCGATCTGTCGGTCGCCCACCTCGGACAGGCCGATCAGCTGTTCCACGGCCGCGAGGGCCTCGACCTGGTTGTGGGCCAGGTATTCGGTGTAGGCGAGATTGTTCAGGATGTTGTAGCGGATGATGGTCTCGGGGTCATCGATCACGAGGCGGAGGGCATCGTCGTATCGGCGGCGCGCCTCGTCGAGGGACCCGGCCGAGCCGAGCGCGTCGGCCAGGCACTTGCGGGCGGCTGCACGCATGAGTGGAACCTCCGACTCCTCGAGCAGGTCGTTCGCGGCGACGGCGTGTTCCAGGGCCAGGGCGCGGTCGCCCACCATCTCGAACACGGAACCGAGCACGTCGTGACAGCGCGACTGCAGGGCGAGCTCGCCGTGCTGCTCCGCCCAGCTCAGGATCTGTTGCACGTCAACGGCGCTCTGACTCGGGTCGCCGCGACGGATGCGCACAGCCGCGACGACAACCTGCAGCCGTCGCGCAGTCGCTCCGTGCTCCCCGTCGCCGAACTCGGCGAGCCAGGCCTCGGCATCCTGGAGGGCGACATTGCGGTCGATCCAGTACTGTCGCTCGACGCCCGCGAGGCGGGCGTCGGTCAGACCCTGTTCGGTCTCCACCACATTGACCTGCTCCCTGACAGGCTGAATGCTGACCGTGAAAAGTCCGTCGGATTCCGCTTCGGGAGCGGGCCGAACACTGTCTAGCGCCAGCCTAGCGCGGGCCGACTCCGCGGCCGGGGGTCTGGGGACCCCCAGCCTGAGGGGGTCAGTCGGGCGCTACCGGCCGGGTTCGCTCGTGCCGGTTACTTCCTCGCCGGGCAGCGAGCCGAGGGCGCGCATCAGGTCCGCCGGTGCGGCCTGCATGACATGGGGACCGGCGACGTCGAAGAACACCATCTCGAGCACCTGCTGGTGCACGGTGAGGAATTCGCGAAGCCACTGTGCGTCACCGACCATGATCTGCGGATCGATCTCGTCGGGAACCATGCGGGCGTAGTTCTCGGCGGAGGAGAAGAGCAGCAGCATCCGGCGGTCGGTGCCTTCACGGCCGAAGACCCGCACCTGTTCCGCCTGCCCGTTGACGACCAGCTGTGGCACGATCATCACGTCGTTGCGCAGGGCATAGGCCACAGCGACCACATCCTGGGCGGCCAGAGCGGCAGCGAGGGCAGGGGAATGCGTCGGTGGAGTAGCGTCAGTCACGGCTTCCATTCAACCAGTTGGCGCGGTAGTGACACGCCGAATCCGACCCTTGGGGGGCACGCCACGAGCGAACGGCGGCCGGGCCGGTATCAGGAGAGGAAGAACTGCTTCGGGTTCACCGACTCGATGCCGTCGACGCTCACGGTCAGGTTGTAGGCCGCTCCGCCGGCCGGCGCGGCATCGCGGCTGGCTTCGCCGCAGGTGTCCGGGTTCGAACGGGTGCGATCCCAGGCGATCGCTTCGCCGGAACTCACGGGTTCACCCGGCTGCAGGCTGACGTCGGCGTCGCCTGGCTCCTGCTGGCAGTCGGTCGACGTCCAGTAGACATCCGTGCCGCTCGACACCGTGAACACCTGCGTCGCCGTACCCGCGTTCAGCACGCACGGCACGTCGCCGATGTTGGTGACGCTGAGCGAGAGCATCGGCTGCGCCCCCGGTTCGTAGCTGACCGCGTCGGTGGTCGCTTCGATCTGCACGGATGCGGGGTCGCACGCGGCCGGGTCGGCCGCCGGGTCGGAGGCGGAGACCTCCGCTCCGGCCGCCTCGGCCGCGGGCGCCGGAGTGCTGTCGGGCACACCGGTGCCGGCGGCCGGGCGCACGATGGACGAGATGACCAGGATGAGGAGGGCGAGCACGATGAGCAGGCCGAGGCCCACCACGAGACGACGGCGCCAGTACACCTTGCTGGACTGGGGGCCGACCGGATGTTTGATCGTCGACATTACCCAAGGCTAGCGAGGTATACCGGCGCCGCCGGCAATGCTGTGCGTGTCGTGCGCGTGTTGGGCGGGAAACGCCGAACCGGCGCGGCCGACCTCGAGAGGCTCGGTTCCGCGCCGGTCCGGTTTGCTCCGGGCGGTACTACCGGCCGCGCGGCGCCTTGTCGACCCTGATCTCGGTCCAGCCGAGCACGTTATCGTTCTCGTCCTGCACGACCAGCTTGTACTTGCCCGCACGGGTGTCGGCCGGCAGGGTCGTTCTGACCTCACCCTGCGCGTTCACCAGCAGCCAGCCGCCCAGGTTCTCCACTGGCTTGGACTGCAGCGATACGGAGACGAACTCACCGGCACGCGCCACTCCGACGTCGACCGTGACCGGGGCACCCACGGCATACGTGGCCGCGTCCGTGACGATCGCGTTCTTGAGTGCCTTGGTCAGCGCCTTCGGGCTGGCGGCGACCGGTTCAGTCGTCGGCGGAACCGGCACAACGACCGTGATCGGCACCCGCACGATCGTGCCTGACTCCGTGGTGGTGAGTTCGAGCACGCTGTTCGCCGCGGCATCCTGCGGCACCGTGACGGTGACCGTCGCCGCACCCGTTGCGTCAACGGCTGCCGTTCCCAGTCCGGCACTGCTGCCGGCCCAGACCAACGACATTGCCGTGTTCTTCGGCGCGCCGAGCGAGCTCAGGTTCAGGTTGCCCACGGTGAACGTGACCGAGGCGCCGCGCTCGACCGCCACGGTCGGGACACCCGTGACACTGGCCTGGCGGGTGGCGAACGACGGCGTCAGCGGGCTCTTGGCCGTGATGTAGGAGATCCACGCGTCCCGGTCGACGAGACCGGAGTCGCGCGTGCCCGTTCCGTTCTTGAACTCCCGAAAGTTGTCGCCTCCGGTGAGCAAGAAGTTGAACGAGCCCACCCGGTAGGAGCGCGCCGGGTCGATTGCCGAGCCGTTGATCCAGATGCCCGTAATGCGGTCACCCTCGGTCCGGCTCGCGTCGAACGTGTAGTTGACGTTGTCGGAGAGGCCCAGCTGCAGGTATGGACGGCTCGGAATGTTGCCGGCCGCGTCACGCTGCCACTGCTGCTCCAGAACCGTCTTGAACTGGGCCCCGGTGAGGCTGGTCGTCCACAGGTTGTTCAGGAACGGCAGCACCGCGTTGGCCTCGGCGTAGGTGACGACGCCGTCCGGTGCGAGTAGCAGCTCGGCGCGCATGCCGCCGGGGTTGACCACGCCGATTTCGGCGCCGCCCTTGAGCGGGTCAGCCAGCGATTCGCGCAGCGAGTTGGCCACCAAGGTGCCCATCGCCGATGGTGCGGCCCGGTTCTCCGCGCACGGTGCGGTGCCACCGAGGCAGGCGCGGGTGATGTCGGCGGTGACGGAGCCGATCGGCTGGTTGCCGATGACGGCCGCCTGGGCGAGCGCGGCATCCGTGATTGTCTTCACCAAGGCGACCCGCGGGTAGGCGGCGACCAGGGTGGCGTCGGCGGTGACCGAGCGCTTGACGTTCTGGTTCTTCACGGTCGTGGTGTCACCGGAGGCAATGTCGTAGTTCAGCACGACCTGGCCGATGTTCTCACCGTAGTTGCCGGTCTGAAGCACCGGGCGGGTGATGCCGGCGGGCGCACCGGGCAGCTGTGCGTTCCACGCGTATTGCTTGTGCGTGTGGCCGGTGAAGATCGCGTCGACTTCGGCTGAGGTCTGCGTGACGATCACTGCGAACGCACTGTCGGTGAGGGCGAGTTCCTGCTCGAGGGTCGCGTTGTCCGGCGTTCCGGCGCTGGCACCCTCGTGGTACTCGGCGATCAGCACGTCGGCTTCGCCGTTGGCCGGGTCACCGTCGGTGAGCTGGGCCGAGACCCGGTTGACCGCGGCTACCGGGTCACCGAAGCTCAGGCTGGCGATCCCGTTCGGCGACACCAGCGCCGGGGTCTCCTTGGTGACGGCGCCGATCACACCGACCGAGACGCCGTCGACGTCGAAGATCGCATATTCCTGCATCGCCGGGGTCGTCGTTCCGAGCAGGTAGACGTTCGCGCCGAGGTAGTCGAAGTCGGCGGCGTCGGCGACGCGCCCGGTGAGGTCGGCGAAGCCCTGGTCGAACTCGTGGTTGCCCACGGCCGAGGTCTTGAGGCCGAGCGCGTTCAGCACGTCTATGGTGGGCCTGTCGCCCTGCGACGCCGAGGCGAACAGGGAGGCGCCGATGTTGTCACCGTCGGAGAGGAACAAAGTGGACGCGTCTCCGTATTCCGCGCGGAGCTGCTCGATCGTTCCGGCGAACTTCACCGTGTTGCCGTCGATGCGCCCGTGGAAGTCGTTGATGTTGAGCAGGTTGATGTCGACGTCGGTGGGGCTGGCGAGGTCCAACCCGACGATCGCCGGGTCGTGGTCCGACGAGCGGAACGCGTCGGCCACGTAGAAGTCGGTGACGTTGTTGTTGTAGCGGCTGTACTCGAGCGCAACGGACTCGACCGAGTTGATGTTCCAGACGTCCACATCGGTGACCGCGGCATTTGCCTCGGGTGACGCGAACACGTGGTCGAGCGAGCCGACGGTGCCACCGAACGCGTAGGTGTACTCGCCGGTCTTGGCCTCCTGGCTGAGGTAGCCCGCGTCGGTGATGACCTTGATCGGGTCTTCCTGGTCGTAGGCGTTGAAGTCACCGGTGAGGAAGACGCGCGCGATGCCGGTACTGGTCTTCAGCGTGTCGGCGAACTTGACGAGCGCGGTCGCCTGGTTCACACGGGACAGGTTCGAGGCTCCCTGGCCGTCGCCGGTGTTGGCGTCGGCGCCGGTTCCGGAACCCTTCGACTTGAAGTGGTTGACGATCGCGAGGAAGCTGCTGCCGGCGTCGCCGACCAACTGGAACGCCTGGGCGAGCGGCTGGCGGGCGTTCACGAACGCGGCGTCGTCGAAGATGGTCGATCCGCCGACGGTTTCGACCGCGGCGGTCTTGTAGATGAATGCGGTGCGGATGACATCTTCGCTGGCGGGGAGGGCGGCCGGTGAGGGTACGAACGCCCAAACCGGGCTGCCCGCGTCGGTGTTCAGGGCGGTGACGAGGTTGGCGAGGGCGAAGTCGCGGTCCTTGCCGAAGCGGGCCGAGTTCTCGATCTCTTCCAGCGTGATGACGTGGGCGTCGAGGGCGTTGATCGCCGAGACGATCTTTGCCTGCTGGCGCTCGAAGCTGACCTGGGTGGCCGCGCCGCGGGCGTCGCATCCGCTGTTGACCGTGATCGGCGTGCCGGCCCGGTCGGTGTAGTAGCTGCAGCCGGTGATCGAGTCCCCGGTGGTGGCGAAGTAGTTGAGCACGTTGAAGGTGGCCAGACGGATGTCGCCGCCCACCGATCGAGGTGCCGCGGTGCGGGTGTCGGCGAAGGTTGCGGGCTGCACGGCTGCGGCGGTCGCAGGCACCAGTTCGGTGGTCGGCTGGAACTTCCAGGCACTGTTGCGGAAGTCGAGGATGACCGGCGTCGCGAACGTGACGGCCGCGCCGATGCGCACCGGGCTGGTCGTCGAAAGGTAGGGGACGGGCTTGTCCTTGTTGATGCTGGACAAGAAGTTGGTGGTGGCGCCGTCGTCGAGGGTGACCGCGCGCGCCTTATTGCCGGCGACGGCCGCGGTGTACGCGTCCGTTCCCGGGCGGGCGGTGACGGTCGGGCCGACGAGCGGGGTGGTTCCGGCCGCGAGGCCGATCTCGCCGTACTGGTTGGTCGCGTAGTTGTTGGTGACGGTGAAGTCGCCCTGCGGGGAGACGAGCATGCCCTCGAGAGACTCACGTGCGGCATCCGTTGACGGGAGGCCGACCGTGGCCGGCACCGGGCCGACGATCCCGGCCTTGTCCAACGCGGTCACGTCGCTGAGCGCGGTGATCGTGATCTGGGTGAGGCCGAAGAACTCGCTCGCGGTGCCGGTGACGGAGACGTAGTCGCCTGCCGTGACCGGGGCGGCCAGTGCGTTCGTGTAGACGAAGAGGCCGTCGGACGCGGTGTGCGTGGTCAGGTCGACCGCGCCGCCGGTGCCGGGGGTCTGCAGGTAAAAGCCTTTGAAACCGCCCGTGGGATATGTGGCGGTGACGACGCCGGTCGTCGTGACGACCTTGCCGGTCTGGGCGCCGGCATCCGTGGAGCCCTGGATCTCGTTGATCGCAAGGGCGGCGGCAGGCACGGGCGGAGTCGTCGCGGTGGGCGTCGGGGTGGGCGTCGCGGTCGGGTCGACCGGGGTCGCCGCGGCCTCGCCTGCGGCGTTCGTCGGGGTGGGAGCCGCGACGATGAAGTCGGCCGAGTTGACGTCAGTGTCGAGGCCCGTGGCGCGGGTGAGCGCGGTGGTGACGGATGCGGCGGACGCCACCGTGGTCTCGAACGTGAGCGACGTGCCGTAGCCGAGTAGGTCGATGACGCCCGGGGCATTGAGGAGGGATCCCGTGGCCGGGGCCGTCAGCTGCGTGGCCTGGCTGGCGAGGAAGAGGGTTCCGCCTCCGCCGCCGAAAGAGAAGCCGAGGGTGGCGTTGGGGGTGGGCAGCGCCGCGCCGCTGGTCGAGTTGGCCGTTCCCTGCACCAGGTAGTACCCCTTGGCGGGGATCGAGCCGCTCAGTGCAAGCGTGCCGGACGGGTTCGCCGCGCCTGTGGCCGACCGATACTGCAGCGAGGTGCCGTCGAGGGAGACGGCAGCGTCCGTGGGGTTGTAGAGCTCGACGAACTTGTTGAGGTAGGTCGCTCCCGTGCTGCCGCCGTTCAGGTAGGCCTCGTTGATCACGACCCCGGTGCCGCCGACGTCGGCGAAGGCGGGCAGGGCCACCAGGGGGCTGGCGACCAGCCCCACTCCGAGTAGAGCAGAAAAAGCCAGTTTCAGACGGCTGTTCGGTGCAGGCGACATAGTTTTCCTCAGCTATTAACGATCGACAGTGATCGCCATGCTACGGACGCGGTGTTGCCAGTGCGCTACCTGCGAAGTAACAATCAGTGAATTTGAGCGTTTCGCTCGGATGAGCAGAAATCTCCAGAACTACCCTCACCTGAGCGGCACCTGAACGGGTAGTCTCTCGCTGTCTTCTGCCCACTGCGGTCAGCTTTCAGACGGTCAGTCGAGCCGCTTGACCATCCGGGTGTTGCCGAGCGTGTTCGGCTTGACCCGGGCCAGGTCGAGGAACTCGGCGACACCCTCATCGTGCGAGCGCACGAGCTCGGCGTACACTTGCGGGTCGACCGTTTCGGAGCCCATGTCGGTGAAGCCGTGCCGGGCGAAAAATGGCACCTCGAAGGTCAGGCAGAAGAGTCGGCTGAGCCCGAGCTCGCGAGCATCCGCTTCGAGCCGGTCCATCAGCGCGTGGCCGACGCCGTGGCCGAGCCGGTCGGCGGTCACGGCGAGGGTGCGCACCTCGCCCAGGTCCTCCCACATCACGTGCAGGGCGCCGCAGCCGATCAGAGTGCCGTCGGCATCCTCGACCACCCGGAATTCCTGCACCGCCTCATAGAAGACGACGCTTTCCTTGCCGAGCAGAATGCGCTCCTGCACCAGCGGCGCCACGAGCGCCTGGATTCGGGGCACATCGGTGGTGCGTGCCCGGCGCACCAAAAACTCCTGCATTCGCTGCCCACCGATCTCTCTCGGTTCACTCACGCGAACCAACCAGCTCAGTCTAGGCAGCTGTGGGGGGAGCGAATTCGACGGAGATTTTGCCGAACCTGCCCGTTTTGAGCCTGAAACAGGCCCGCAGGAGCAAAATCTCCGCCGAATTCGTCAGGGAGTCGGGGCCGGGCGAGCACGAGACAGGGCCCGGCGGATGTTTCCGCCGGGCCCTGTCCAACGGGTTACCGCTACTCGCTGGTCACCGCGAGGTCGGGTGAGCCCGGCCCCGTGCCGATTGCGGCCGTGGTGTTGACGCCGACGGCTACGGCGGAGGCGCGCACCGTCGTGGTGAAGATGTACTCCCCACCCACGTAATCCACGTGCACGTGGTCGCCGGCGTTGAGCTCGCCCTGCAGGATCTTTTCCGACAGGCGGTCCTCCACCTCGCGCTGGATCGCACGGCGCAACGGACGGGCACCGAGTGCGGGGTCGAAGCCGACCTCGATCAAGTGCTCCTTCACGGCGAGGGTCAGGTCCACGGTCATGTCGCGGTCGAGCAGGCGCTCGCTCAAGCGCTTGATGAACAGGTCCACGATCTGGAGCAGTTCCGGCTTGGTCAGCTGCGGGAAGACGATGATCTCGTCCACGCGGTTGAGGAACTCGGGCTTGAAGTGCTTCTTCAGCTCCTCTTTCACCTTGCCGCTCATCCGGTCGTAACCGGTGGACGTGTCACCCTCGAGTTGGAAACCGACGGGCGCGCCGCTGATGTCCTTGGTGCCGAGGTTCGTGGTCATGATGATCACGGTGTTCTTGAAGTCGACGACGCGACCCTGGCCATCCGTCAATCGGCCCTCTTCAAGAATCTGCAGGAGCGAGTTGAAGATGTCAGGGTGGGCCTTCTCGATCTCGTCGAACAGCACCACGGAGAACGGCTTGCGGCGCACCTTCTCGGTGAGCTGGCCGCCCTCTTCGAAGCCGACGAACCCGGGAGGGGCGCCGAACAGTCGGGACACGGTGTGCTTCTCGCCGTACTCACTCATGTCGAGGGAGATCATGGCGGCCTCGTCGTCGAAGAGGAACTCGGCGAGCGCCTTGGCCAGCTCGGTCTTTCCGACGCCGGTGGGGCCCGCGAAGATGAACGAACCGCTCGGGCGCTTCGGGTCCTTCAGTCCGGCACGGGTGCGACGGATGGTTTTGGCGAGCGCCGAGATGGCCTCTTCCTGACCGATGACGCGCTGGTGCAGCGCCTTCTCCATGAAGACGAGCCGCGAGGACTCCTCCTCGGTGAGTTTGAAGACGGGGATGCCGGTGGCCTGGGCCAGAACCTCGGCGATCAGGCCCTCGTCGACGACGGCGGTCGTCTTGACGTCGCCCGACTTCCACTTCTTCTCGAGGCGCAGACGCTCGCCGAGGAGGTTCTTCTCCTCGTCGCGCAGGCCGGCGGCCTTCTCGAAGTCCTGCTCCTCGATGGCGGTCTCCTTGGCGGCGCGCACCACGGCGATCTTCTCGTCGAATTCGCGCAGCTCGGGCGGGCTGGACAGGATCGACAGGCGCAGGCGGGCGCCGGCCTCGTCGATCAGGTCGATGGCCTTGTCCGGCAGGAACCGGTCGGAGACGTAGCGGTCGGCCAGGTTCGCCGCGGCCACGAGAGCGCCGTCGGTGATCGAGACCTTGTGGTGCGCCTCGTACCGGTCGCGCAGCCCCTTGAGGATATTGATGGTGTGGGGCAGAGACGGCTCGGCCACCTGGATCGGCTGGAAGCGTCGCTCGAGCGCGGCATCCTTCTCGAAGTGCTTGCGGTACTCGTCGATCGTGGTGGCACCGATGGTCTGCAGCTCGCCTCGGGCGAGGAGAGGCTTCAGGATGCTGGCCGCGTCGATGGCGCCCTCAGCGGCACCGGCACCGACGAGGGTGTGGATCTCGTCGATGAAGATGATGATGTCGCCGCGGGTGCGGATCTCCTTGGTGACCTTCTTCAGCCGCTCCTCGAAGTCACCGCGATAGCGGCTTCCGGCGATGAGCGAGCCGAGGTCGAGCGAGTAGAGCTGTTTGTCTTTCAGCGTCTCGGGTACATCGCCCTTGACGATGGCCTGGGCGAGACCCTCGACGACGGCGGTCTTGCCGACTCCGGGTTCACCGATCAGAACCGGGTTGTTCTTGGACCGGCGGGACAGGATCTGCATGACCCGCTCGATCTCCTTCTCGCGCCCGATGACCGGGTCGAGTTTGTTGTCGCGGGCGGCCTGCGTGAGGTTGCGCCCGAACTGGTCGAGAATCTGGCTGCCCGCCGGACCGCTCGCCTGCTCGTTCGCGCCGACCTGCACCTGCTCCTTGCCCTGGTAACCAGAGAGGAGCTGGATGACCTGCTGGCGCACCCGGTTGAGGTCGGCGCCGAGCTTGACGAGCACCTGGGCGGCAACGCCTTCACCCTCGCGGATGAGGCCGAGCAGAATGTGCTCGGTGCCGATGTAGTTGTGGCCGAGCTGCAGTGCTTCGCGCAGGCTCAGTTCGAGAACCTTCTTGGCGCGCGGCGTGAACGGGATGTGCCCCGTCGGCTGCTGCTGGCCCTGACCGATGATGTCCTGCACCTGCTCACGCACGGCGTCGAGGGAAATACCCAGGCTCTCGAGGGCTTTGGCCGCAACTCCCTCGCCTTCGTGGATCAGGCCGAGCAGGATGTGCTCAGTACCGATGTAGTTGTGGTTGAGCATTTTGGCCTCTTCCTGGGCCAAAACAACGACGCGTCGAGCTCGGTCGGTAAATCTCTCAAACATGTGATCGCTCCCTTGGCGCCAGGGCAGTTGTGGCGCCGATACATCGAGAGTAACGAGCGAACCCTGAAATGAGTGCCTCTGTTCGCCGCAGGCGTGACGGATGTCGTCGCGCACCGGCTCCGACCTCGTCACCTTCGGCCGATTTCGGAAGGTGTGGCGGGCGATCTCGACCGCACGTGGCGGGCGATCTCGACCGCACGTGGCGGCCTCGTCGGCCGAACAGGTGGTGACCTCGGATGCGTTCGCAACCGCCTAAGAAGAGGCGCTGCGGCTCAGCCAGACGCAGGTCATCGCCGCGCTGCAGGCCGCCAGCTATGCCGACCGCATCATCCTCCTGGCCGATGGTCGCGTGGTCGATGACCGCGGCCGGTCCACCGCCGAGCAAATCAGCACCATGTTGCCGAGCATGGAAGCACGATCGGCGCGGTGAGACGACGGAGGGCCGTGATCCGGGGCACCGACGGTCCGATGACGGTCGGGCTGCTGCCCCCCGGAATTGCGGGTGCACGGAATCGTCGGACTGCGTGTCGCAGACGCCTCGATTATGCCCTCGGCAATGTCCGGCAACACGGATGCCGCCGTCGTCGCCATCGCGGAACGCGCTGCTGCCCTCATCCCGGGTAGCCGTGCGGCGGCGCACGCGCGGATACCCAACGAAGGATCGATTGGCCTACTCCGGCTTGAGGATGACTTTGGTCCAACCGTTGGTGCGTTCGCCAAAGTTCTTGTAGGCATCCGCGGCTTTGCTGAGGGGGATCTCGTGGGAAACGATCCAGGATGGCTTGGCTTTGCCCGCGGCGATCAGGTCGCGCAACTGCCGATTGTACTTCTTCACCGGGCATTGTCCGCTGCCTATGCTTTGACCCTTAAGCCACTGCAGGCCATAATCAATGGCAAGTTTGCCCTGCTTGGCGTTATCGTCGAAGCCGCCGGGATCTGCCGGAAGGAAGACTCCGACAACGCCGATTCCCCCGGTGATGCGCACGGACTGGATCAGCCGATTCAGAGTCATGGCGGGATCTTCGGTGCCCTGGGGGTCGTGGGCCTGATAACCCACGCATTCACATCCCCGGTCCGCGCCGATACCCTTGGTCTGGTCCAAAACGAACTCAACCGGGTCCGTCTTCGAGTCATCAATGGCGATCGCACCGATCTGCTCGGCGAGGGCCAGCCGGTCAGGGCGTCGATCCACGACCCAAACTTTACTCGCGCCCTTGATCGTGGCGGACAGGGCGGCCATCAGTCCGACTGGACCCGCACCGTAAATCACGACCGTGTCACCGGGGATCACTCCGGCCATCTCGGTAGCGTGGTAACCGGTAGGGAAAATGTCCGACAGCATCACGTAATCGTTTTGCTTTTCTACCGCGTCTTCACCCAGGCGCAAGCAGTTGTTATCGCCGTAGGGCACACGCAGCATTTGGGCCTGCCCGCCGGGATACGGACCCATGCCAGCGAAGCCGTAGGCGGCGCCCGCGCCGACCGGGTTTGGTTGAGTGGTCATGCAGTAGTTCGTGAAACCGCGTTCGCAATTCTTGCAAAACCCGCAGGAAATATTGAATGGCAGCACGACCCGATCGCCGACCTTGACGGCGTCGACGCCGTTCCCGATCTCGATGACCTCACCCATGTTCTCGTGACCAAAGGTGCGCCCGACCTCGAAATCGGTGCGTCCCTCGTACATGTGCAAATCGGAACCGCAAATATTTGTCGCTGTGATGCGAACAAGAACGTCAGTGGGGCGTTCGATCTTGGCATCCGGAACGTCTTCAACGTTGACCGCGTTGGGGCCTTTATAAACGACTGCTTTCATTTCTTTCACTCCCTAAATTTTGACCATGAAAGACGGAAGATCCGCCCTCACTTTCGGAGGTGCATTTACGGTGAATGTCCGGGCAGAGTCTCAGGCTGCGCGGAAAATGTGCATATCCCAGATCTATCACGATCGCACATGACCCGCCACTGCGAGGATGCGACCGAATTCGGGTTGCGCGTTGCCCCCTGCCAGCGCCAGGGGTGCCTCGTCGACACCACGAGGTGGGCACCGAGGCATTCTCTCTTACGACGGAACGGCCGCTAGCCGTTCGGCTATCGGGCGTTCAGCGACCCCCGCGTCAGAACGTATGTGAAATCGTCGGTCAAGCGCTATTGTCCCGGTTTGGTCATTCGGCGACGCGAGTCGCGTCAATTCCGGAGCGGTCTGCATAGCTGGTCGATTGCACGAACCGTCCAGGAGGCGCGCGTTGAGCCGGATGGCTCAAGGACGTTCAGGTTCATTCCAGAGTTGAACGCATCCGGCGGACAGGTCATTGGTTCGACGGCGAGTCCAATTCTGTCGATCGAGGGTACTAATTGATCAGCCGTATGCACCTGAACCCAAGGGCATTCGGGACCCCAGATCATTTCCACTCCACTGCCCGCGGTCGTCGTCAATCGAAGTGTCGCCATGCCTTCATCGTCCCGGTCGAAGCCAGTGAATGCATGGTCGATGAAGGTGTCATCGATAGTCCGCGGCGTGCGAAAGTCAAACACGGCAAGATCACCAGCATCGAGATCACAGAGGTGAAGGGGAATGAGGCGGTCATGAGTCACGGTCAGGATTCGCTGGGCTGCGAGCTCCAGCGTCCAGTCGTTGACGCGGCCATCGCCGGCAACAAGGTACGGGTGCGGAGCGACGCCAAAAGGGGCGGAATTTGGACCGGCATTCACTGCCGTAACTGCCGTTCGAAGGCCACCGGCGTCAAGCGCAAAATCCACCTCCAGCGTCACCCGGTGGGGGTATCCAGGCTGCGCTTCGACGGTTGCCGCGAGGACGAGCCGATCGGCCGCCTGCCTGACCACTGCAAAGTTCAACCAGGACACGAGTCCATGGAGAGCGTGACCCCTCGACGGCTCGGTGATGCTGAGCTGTTGCTCGACACCACCGAATGTGTACTTTCCATCCACGACTCGGTTCGGCCACGGCGCCAGGATGGCGCCGCGAAAGAAGGGTCGCACCCCAATTGGGTTACTCGGGGGTCAGGACCCGAGGAATGTCGGCGTCCCATTCGGTCTCGGCAACGTGAAGTGCGCGGTACGTGTAGTCCGTGTCCCACCCGTGGAAGACGAGATAGTCCTTGCCATTCAGACCAAAGACCAGGTCTTGGCCACCAGGGCCGCGATATAGGCCCCCCGACCCTTCGGTCGAGAGGATCGGACCCGTTTCCTTCGTCCACGGGCCATCGATTGAGGCAGCCGTTGCAGCACCGACCGCATATCGGTCGTCTCCGTAGGAGTTAGCGGAGTAGAGCATCAGGAGTCCTGTACCTCGGACCACAATGGTGGGAGCCTCGACAAGGTTGCCCTCCCAATCCTCGGTTTGCTTCAGGATCCTGATGGGATCGCCCGTGATGCTGAGCCCGTCGGGAGAGAGCGTGGCCGCCTGAATCCAGGTGTCGAGGTCGCAACAGTTACCGTCATTTATCCAGACGAGGTACAAGGCGTCGTCGATGAGCACGGTGCTTGCATCGATCGCGCCGCCTTCGTCTTCTGGACAGATGATCATGGCGTCGCTCTGAACGATGAACGGTCCGGCCGGGTCGCTGGCAGTGGCTACACCAATGCACTGCAGCGTTGGCGCAAAATTCGTCGCCGTGAAGTACATGACGAATGAATCATCGGCGAGTCTCGTCACCTCAGGCGCCCAGGTCTTTCCCGGAATAATCCAGCTTGGGAGATCCGGCAACGCGTCCGGTAACACCTCCCAATCGAGGAGATCGGTGGAGGAGGCGACCTGCACGTTGCGGTTGTTGTCGTTGGTGGCATACGCGAAATAAGTGCCGTCGACCTCCACCACGTCGGGGTCCGCGAAATTCGTGTTGAGTACCGCAGCGCCTGCTGCGGTAGACGCCGGAGGTGCCGAGTGCTCCGGAGCCGCCGTGCAGCCACTCACCGCGAAGGCGGTCATGATGGCTCCAGCCACACACGCTACCGCTGCGCGGCGAGCAGAGGTCAACACGTGCTATCCCTTCACTCCGGAGCGAGAAACGCCCTCGATGATAAAGCGCTGGAGGAAGATGAACAGCGCCAGCACGGGCACGCTCGCGACAACCGCGCCGGCCATCAAAAGGTCGTAGCGCACCGCATTTGCGGACTGAAGCGTGGACAGTCCAGCTGGCAGTGTTTGTATCTCCGGGCTGAACAAGACGTAGACGGGCCAGAGGAAGTCGTTCCAGTTGCCGAGGAAGGCGAGCAGCGCGAGTGTTGCAAGTGCGGGTTTGGCGAGCGGCAGAACCACTTGCATGAAGATGACGAATCGGTTCGCCCCATCGAGCCGGGCGGCCTCCTCTAACTCGATCGGCAGGCCGACGAAGAACTGTCGCATGAAGAACACTCCGAATGCGGACGCCGCCGTGGGAATGATGATCGCGACGAGCGAGTTGAGCCACCCCAGTTCGCTCACGATGAGGTAGTTGGGAATCACCAGGATTACCGGCGGCACCAGCAATGTCGCGACGATGATGACGAAGACGAAATTCTTGCCGCGAAACTGCATTCGTGCGAGCGGATACGCCGCCAATGACGCCGTGACGACGACGAGCGTGGCATTGAGGGCGGCTGCGACCATGCTGTTTGCGAACCATTGCAGCACCGGAGTCGCAGTCCCGGGAGCGAGGATAGACGCGAAAGCTTGTACGGAAATCGGATTGGGAATCCACGCCGGTGGAATAGCCGTTGCGTCAGCCCGGGTCTTGAAGCTGGTCACGATCATGAAGATGATCGGGCTGATGAACGCGATTGCGATCGCGCCGAGAACGACGACCCGAGTGATTGTGCCACTCCGTCGACGTGCACTGCGTGCACGGGAACCGGCACTGATCCTGGTCGTGAGAGCGTTCACGAGCGCACCTCCTTCTTGAGCTTCTTGGGCTGTTTCTCGCGAAAGATGTAGAAGACAAAAGCACTGATCGCCATGAGGAATACGGTCAGGACATAACTCATCGCTGCGGCGCTGCCCATCTGAAAGTTGCGCAGACCCGCGTCGGCGATCTGATATATGGCCGTGCGCGTTTCACGTCCGGGGCCGCCCTGAGTCATGAGATAGGACTGGCCAAACATGTTGGCGGATGCAAGAAGGGTGATGATCGTGATGAACGAGAGGATGGGCTTCAGCCCGGGGATCGTCACGTGCAGGAACTGCATCCACGGTCCGGCCCCATCAACACGTGCGGCTTCGTAGAGTTCGATCGGGATGTCCTGAAGGCCGGCAAGGTAAATGACGGCGTTGAATCCGAGCGTCCACCAGACGGTCACTCCCACGAGCGCGACCCAGGCCGCGGGCGTCGTTGTTGTCCAAGCGGTGTCATCCGGAAGTCCTAGGAGTCCCAGATAGTGATTCACCAGCCCGATGTTGTTGTCGAGCAGGTATCGCCACAGCACCGAGATGACGGCGACGCCGAGTACGTAGGGGGCGAAGTAGATTGCTCGGAGAAAGTCCCGTCCGGGAAACTTCCTGCTCATGAGTAAGGCAACGGCGAGCGGGACGATCAGGAGCAATGGCACGCTGAGTACCATGAAGATGCCGGTGGCCCGCATGGACCCCCAGAACGGGCCAAAAACCGTCGATCCGGGTGAGAACAAGGCGACGTAGTTGTCGAGGCCGACAAAGGGTTTGTTCGGCAACGTGTAGTCCCAGGAATGAAGACTGATCCACACCCCTAAAACTGCCGGGAGGACGACGAAGCTGCCAAACAGAAGCAGGTAGGGGGCAAGGAATAGCCAGGGGGTGGCTACCCCCTGCCGCCGAGTGCCCGCTCGCACTCCACGATTCTTCTGCGACTCCGGGTCGGAGGCCGAGGGGCGGCGCGCCCTCCCCATGGGGAGGGCGCGCTCACCGACCTTCGTCGACACTGGTCAGTCCCCGAACGAGGCTTTGTTGTCGGCCATGAGTTTCGTCGCCGTGCCGGCGGCTTTTTTGAGCGCGTCACTCGGCGTCGTCGTTCCCTGAACCCCGTCGGCGACTGCGATTTCGAGGGTCTCGGCCTGAACCCCACCGATCCCGGGAATGGGCGGCAAGAAACGCATCGAATCGATCGTTGCCGCGATTGCTTCCTGCGGCAGGCCGTCGAGGGCACCCGCATCACGCACCGACTGGCGAGCGGGGATCATGCCCGAGCCTGCCCACTCGGCGGACTGCTCGCTCATCCAGGCGATGAACACCTTCGACGCGTTGACCTTGTTCTGGTCCGCGTTTGCCTGGCGGGGAAGGAAGAAGTTATGGGAGTTGGCCCATACGGCATCCGTGTCACCAATTGTGGGGACCGGGGCGACCGCGTAAGGCAGACCGGACTCGGCGAGATCGTTGATCTGCCAGATGCCGTCCCATGTGATCGAGGTCTCACGATTCTTGAAGGCGACGTACTGAGAGTCGATGGCGACGTCACTCGGGCTGTAACCGTCGTCCACGATGGAGCGCTGCCACTCAAGTGCCTCTACCCCGGCTGCTGAATCAAACGTTGCCCCGTCGTCACCATATGGTTCACCGTCGTTCTGCCACAGCACGGAGAGGTTCATGAGGTGGCTCGGCCACCGCGTCGGCATCCAGAATGGAGTTTCGTACCCAGCTGCTTTGAGCTTGTCGAGCGCATCCTGGAAGGAAGCCGCGTCGGTCGGGGCACCTTCGATCCCAGCGGCGGCGAAATGTTCGGTGTTGTAGTACATGGCCAGTGAATGCACATCGAGCGGAATGCCGTATCGGGCGTCCTTATAGACGCCGGCACTCCAGACTTCGTCGGTGAAGTCATCTGACGTGAGACCCAAGTCCTCGGCGAGATCGTCGATCGGTACGATGACGTTTCGCGCGGCATTCGACGCGAGCTGGTCCAGGTGCATCACGCCGACGTCGGGACCCTCGCCGGCGGTCACCGCTGCGGGCAGTCTCTGGTAGAAGTCGGTCCACTGCATCGTGTTCGAGACAACCGTGATGTTGTCATGCTCAGCATTGAAGTCGGACACCATCTTCTCCATGAACGGACCGTCCCCGCCGGTGAAGCCGTTCCAGTAGGACAGCTCCACTTCAGGTCCGGTGTATTCACCGGTGAAGGGCTCACTCGCCGCCTGCCCGGTTCCGCCCGCAGAGCATCCGGCCAGTACCAGCATGAGTGCGGCACCGAGAGCTGTGGCCCCAATCACTCGCCGCCCCAGGAAGTCTTTCTGCTTCATGATCGTTCGTCCTCCTCATCGAAAACATCGCTCCGCGACTCATGCGCGAAGCGGGCCGCCCATTCCCCGCACCAATCGGAGCGGCAGACGAGCGCCTTCCGTCAATGTACAGCGCTAGAAAGATGTTTGTCTAGTCTGCGAGGATCCGCGACAAACGCCGTTTCCAGCGCCTGGCCACAGTCGCCTTAGGATGGACCGGACGGGACGGGACAAACATGGCAAGGGTTCGACTAATAGACGTCGCGGAGCTCGCGGGCGTATCCATGAAGACCGTCTCAAACGTCGTTCACAACTATCCTCACGTGGCCCCGGCGCTCCGCGAGAAGGTGCAAGCGGCAATTGACCAGCTCGGCTACCGACCCAACCTTACGGCGCGGCGTCTGGCTACCGGAAGAACCGGAATGATCGCCCTGGCAATCCCCGAAATCGACCACCCGTACTTTTCGGAACTCTCCCGTCACATTGCCGAAGAAGCAACTCGACGAGGATACCGAGTCATCATCGAGCAGACCTTGAGCGATCCCGTCGCGGAACGGGCGGTACTCAGCGATCGGGAGGCTGGGCTGGTCGACGGCGTGATCTTTCACCCCGTCCGCATGGAATCGCTCGACATTGCGAAGCTCGATCCTGGCACTCCGCTGGTCTTGCTCGGCGAGGCGGCCATGCCTGTCATGACAGACCACGTGATGATCGACAACATCTCGGCCGCTCTCGATGCCACGCGGCACCTCTTAGCGAGAGGATGTCGACGCATCGCTTTTCTCGGTGTCATAGCGGCGGACATCACTGGTTCGACGAATCAGCGCCTTCTCGGCTACCAACAGGGTCTCCTGGAGGCCGGGGTCCAGCTGGATCCTGAGCTGGTATTCACGGCCTTGGAATTCACGGCTGAAGCAGGCCTTCGTTCGGTTGCCGAGGCGATTGAGCGCGGGGTGTGTTTTGACGGCGTGGTCAGCCGCGACGACCGGTTTGCGATCGGAGCATTAAAAGCCCTCCATGATTCCGGGCGATCGGTACCCGCAGATGTGGCCGTGGTCGGTTGGGACAACACCTTCCTGGCCGCGTACACGTCCCCGACACTCACCTCCGTGGCGCCGAGGAAGACCGCTATCGCCGCGGCTGCTTTCGATCTCCTCGAGGAACGAATCGCTGGATACCGGGGGGTTGGCCGCCACAGGATCGTGGGGCATTCACTCGAGGTGCGCGAGAGCGCTCCATTTGCTCCTTGACGCCTCGACTGACACTCAGACTTTACAGCGCTGTAATTTGGCGGCATGATTGCGGTATGCCGCGTTCTCTCCCGATTTCTGCCAGTGCCCAGGGTGGCGTGTATCCCCGCCCGCAACTTGTCCGCCCGAATTGGCACGATCTCGCCGGCGAGTGGGCATTCGAACACGACGATCACGACATCGGCAGAAGCGAGAAGTGGTTCGCAAACCCTGCATACCTTGGCCGGGTCATCACTGTTCCGTTTCCGCCTGAGTCGGAGATGTCAGGAATCGCCGAGCCGGGCTTCCATCCCGTTGTCTGGTATTCCCGCATCATCAGCCCCGAAGACGTGGCCGCGAGCGGACTGTCCCGCGGGCGTGACCGAGTGGTGTTGCATTTTGGGGCGGTCGACTACCGCGCATCTGTGTGGATCGATGGCCAGTTCATCGGGTCTCACGAGGGCGGCCAGACGCCATTCTCCTTTGACATCACCGAAGCTCTGTCGCCCCAAGAGGACTGCGTGCTCGTGGTTCGTGCCGAGGATGACCCCCACGACGTAGCTCAGCCGCGGGGCAAACAGGATTGGCTTGAGGATGCGCACGTCATTTGGTACCACCGCACTACGGGGATTTGGCAACCGGTCTGGCTCGAGTCTGTGCCGGATCAGCGCATCACGGCACTGCGTTGGATTCCAAACGTGCCGGCTGGGGACGTCGCGATCGAGGTGGAGCTGACGCGGCGACCGGCGCCGAGCGTTACTGTTCAGGTGGAACTGTCCATCGCGGGCGAAATTCTCGCCCGGCAGTCTTTCTTGGCCGTTGAGCCGCGATCACAGGCAACCATTCAGATTTCTCGGCAGGCGAACGGTCAGGCCTGTGAAGCTCTCCTCTGGTCACCGGAAAACCCACGACTGATTGACGCGCATGTCTCGATCATTGCTGACGACGGAAGCATTCTCGACGAGTCTTTCTCCTATTTCGGGCTTCGCAGCGTCGGTGTCGCGGGCGGCAGGTTCCTGCTCAATGACCGACCGTACTTCGTACGATCGGTGCTGGAGCAGGGCTACTGGCCGCAGTCGCACCTCGCTGCGCCCTCGGCCGAAGCTCTGCGAGCCGAAGTGGAACTCATCAAGGCCCTCGGGTTCAACGCCGCGAGAATCCATGAAAAGGTCGAGGACCCTCGATTCCTCTATTGGGCGGACCGGCTCGGCTTGCTCATTTGGGGTGAAATGGGCAGCACCTACGAGTTCTCTTCGGAGGCAGTATCGCGAGTCACCCGCGAATGGACCGAAGTAGTGCGCCGCGACCGATCGCATCCGTCAATCGTCACCTGGGTTCCCCTCAACGAGAGTTGGGGTGTTCAACAGATCGCACACGACGACGCCCAGTTGAGCTTCGCCCAGTCGCTCTACCACCTGACTCGCGCGCTCGATCCGAGCCGCCCCGTCATCTCCAATGACGGCTGGGAACACGCCATATCTGACATCCTCACAATCCACGACTATGCCGGCACGGCCGAGCAGCTCGACGCCAATTACAAGGACATCGACGCCATCCGATCCCTCGTTGCGGGTATGGGTCCGGCAGGCCGTCGCCTGCAGCTCATCCCCCGCGAGGTCGATGGCCAGTCGATCATGGTCACTGAATTCGGCGGGGTCAGCTTCGCGCCCGATGCTGCCGATGACTCGTGGGGCTACACGACAGCGACAAGCCATGAGGACTTCGAAAATCGTGTATCAGGTCTCGTGGGAAGCCTTCGGGACAACCCGATCCTCTCGGGCTTTTGTTACACCCAGCTGACGGACACAATGCAGGAGACCAACGGCCTGACCGACGCGAACCGGGAGCCCAAACTGCCGATCGCCGTCATTCGCAGCATCGTATCCGGGGAGAACGCACCCCTTCCCCGGGTGGCGCGGGTCGCTGCGTCGAGCCTGCACCCAGCCACCGGCTGAGGACGACTACGACCGGCTCCACGCACTCGATCTCAGTGAGTGCACGCAGGTATTGAGATCGGGCGTGGAGTTGTGCCTCTGCTCGAGCTTCAGCGAGTCCGACGACGGCCGCACAGGCGGCCGTGGCGACGATGTCCAGCAGGTACCCGGAGACGGCGCTTTCGAACCGCGCGCCCCGGGTTCGGAACCAGCCAAGTCGACCGGCATAAAGCCCCTGTGCGGGAGAAAGATTTGTGCGATCACCTCGACCCGGATCTGCGTCGCCAGGTGAGCCAGGAAGAAAACCAGAGCAATCACGCCGTCAGAACGGATGCTCCGCAGCACCGTGAGCAAGAACATGAACGTGGCGAGAAAGAGCGCAAGCGTACTATGCACACACGCCTCTGCACGGGCACCGGCCAAAAACACGTTTCACCCGCGCCCCCGAACGAATTCGACGGAGATTTTGGCAAAAGCGGTTAGGTTAGCTCGAAAAACCTCCCTCTTTCCCAAAATCTCCGTCGAATTGGTTCACCACCGAACCGAGCTCCTGGTCGTGCGGTCTCCGGCTCGTGAACGCCTGTTGGGCACGTCGCGCATCGTCGAGGGAGTGCCCCCTCGACCACCGCCGAATTGGGTGAGGCGAGGTGCCGGGGCTCGGAGCCGAGCCGGACGCCGCTACTGCACCGCGGAGGTCAGCCGGGCGAGATTGTCGAGCACCGTGGAGCGCAGCGGCTGCTTCATCCATTCCGCCAGGGTGAGTTCACGGCTGTCCTCCCGGTAGCCGTCTTCCACCGCCCGCAACTGCTGCACGAAGGAGCGTCCGCGCACCATCATCGATACCTCGAAGTTGAGGCTGAACGAGCGCATGTCCATGTTGCTCGACCCGATCACGGCCACCTCGTCGTCGATCGTGAAATGCTTGGCGTGCAGCACGTAGGGAGCCTTGTACAGGTAGATCTTCACGCCCGCCCGAAGCAGCTCCTCATAGTAGGAGCGCTGCGCGTGGTAGACGAGGGCCTGGTCGCCGACCTCGGAAACGAACAACTCCACCCGCAGCCCGCGCTGAGTGGCCGTCGTGATGGCGTACATGATCGACTCGTCTGGCACGAAGTATGGGCTCGTGATGATGATGCGCTCCTGTGCATAGTAGAGCAGAGCGAGGAACAGACGCAGGTTGTTCTCGCCCTCGAAGCCGGGTCCGCTGGGCACGACCTGGCAGTCCAGGGAGTGCGGCACAACCTCGGTTGACACCGGCTGGATGTCCCGGGTCAGAAGGTCGTTGGTCTCGCTGTACCAGTCGGTGATGAAAATCGCGTTGAGACCCGACACGATCGGTCCCTCGACCCGCGTCATCAGGTCTTTCCACTTCAGGCCGCGACGGATGTTCCCCGGCATGTTGTACGTGCGGTCGATGACGTTCTGCGACCCCATGTAACCGACCGTGCCGTCGATGATCAGCACCTTACGGTGGTTGCGCAGATCCGGCCGTTGCCACTTCCCCTTGAGCGGCTGCAGCGGCAGCAGGAGCTCCCACTTCACGCCGGAGTCGGTGAGCCGGCGCAGCGTCTCGCGGTAGCCGAGCTTGCGCATCGACTGGATATGATCCATCAACACGCGCACGGTCACGCCGCGCTTGACGGCGTTTTCGAGGGCGTCGAAGAATGGTGCCGTGGTCGGATCCAGGGAAAGAATGTAGAACTCGACGTGCACGAAATTAAGGGCCCGATCGATGTCCGTGACCATCTCGGCGAACGTGCCCTCATAGTCGCCGAGCAGGCGGGCCTCGTTGCCGCCGACCAGCGGCATCGCCCCCAGATTGCGGTTGAGTTCGACGACCGAGTCGAGCCAGAGCGGCCACGGATGATCGCGACGCACCTGATCGATTCCCTCGGTGCTGTCGAGGATGAACTGGTTGATCTCCTCCTGCATTTCCAGTCGCTTTTTCGGCAGGGTTCGGTAGCCGATGAGCAGGAAGAGTAAGGCGCCGATGAAGGGCAGGAAGAAGATCGTTAGCAGCCACGCCATGCCCGATGTCGGCCGACGGTTGCGAGGAACGACGACGATTGCCACCACGCGAATGGAGAAATCGACCACCAGGGCGATCACGAGGATGATGGTCGAGATGTCGATGCCGAACATTCGGTGCTACGTAACCGGTTTATCGAGCCCGAGCTTGGCGCGCTCTTCCGCCTCGATCCGGGCGTAGACCTTACGCTCCGTGCGGTCCGCCCGCACGATGGAACGCATCACGATCCAAAAGATCAGCCCGACGGCGACGGTGGGCAGGAGCGCCCAGAAAGCGCTGACCCAGAAGTTATCCATGATGTCTCCAACGATACGGGAAAACGGCGGGCAGGCGCGCGGCGTTTACGTGTTCAGCAGCCCTGCGATACCGGTTCCGATTGCGTAGATCCCGGTTCCCCCGACGCCGACCCAGATCGAGATTTCGAGCAGGGACGGACGACGACGGACGCGCGGGATCGGTTGGCCGGGCACAGGCTCGCCGGGCACAGGCTCGCGAGGCGGATTCGACCTCATCGGATGATCATTTCACCAGTGGGAACAGGATGGTCTCCCGGATTCCCAGCCCGGACAGCGCCATCAGCAAACGGTCGATGCCCATGCCCATGCCGCCGGTCGGCGGCATCCCGTGCTCGAGGGCCCGCAGGAATTCCTCGTCGAGGCGCATGGCCTCGGGGTCGCCGCCGGCGGCGAGGCGCGCCTGTTCGACGAAGCGCTCACGCTGCACGACCGGGTCGACGAGCTCGGAGTAGCCGGTGGCCAGCTCGAAGCCGCGCACGTACAGGTCCCACTTCTCGACCACCCCGGCCACACCGCGGTGGCCGCGCACGAGCGGGCTGGTGTCGATCGGGAAGTCCAGCACGAACGTGGGGCGGGTCAGGCCGCCCTTCACGAAGTGCTCCCACAGCTCCTCGACGTACTTGCCGTGGATGGGGTGGTCGATATCGAGCCCCTCCGTGTCGGCGAGCACCTTCAAGTCGGCGAGCGGGGTGGCCGGCGAGATCACGTAGCCCACGGCCGCGGACAGGCTGTCGTACATGCCGATGCGGTCCCAGTCGCCGCCCAGGTCGAATTCGGTGCCGTCGGCCCAGGTCACCACGTGCGAGCCGGCGATGGCGAACGCGGCATCCTGAATCAGTTTCTGGGTGAGGTCGGCGATCGAGTTGTAGTCGCCGTAAGCCTCGTAGGCCTCCAGCATCGCGAACTCCGGCGAGTGGGTGGAGTCGGCGCCCTCGTTGCGGAAGTTGCGGTTGATCTCGTAGACCCGGTCGATGCCGCCGACCACGGCGCGCTTGAGGAACAGCTCCGGCGCGATCCGCAGGAAGAGGTCGGTGTCGAACGCATTGCTGTGGGTCGTGAACGGGCGAGCGGATGCGCCACCGTGCATGACCTGCAGCATCGGCGTCTCAATCTCGATGAAGCCCAGCTCCGTGAAGGTGCGGCGCAGGCTAGCGACGGTCTGCGAGCGCTGGATCACGCTGCGGCGGGCCTGCTCGCGAATGATCAGGTCGAGGTACCGACTGCGCACGCGGGTCTCCTCGCTGAGCGCGGTGTGCAGGTTCGGCAGCGGCAGCAGCGCCTTGGCGGCGACCTGCCACTCCGACGCCATGACGGAGAGCTCGCCGCGGCGGGAGGAGATGACCTCGCCGGAGACGAAGAGGTGGTCGCCGAGGTCGACGAGGTCTTTCCAATCGGCGAGGGATTCCTCCCCCACCGCCCCCAGGGAGATCATGGCCTGGATGCGGCTGCCGTCCCCGGACTGCAGGCTCGCGAAACAGAGCTTGCCGGTATTGCGCAGGTGCACGACGCGGCCGGCGAGGCCGACGATGACGCCGGTGACGGCATCCGCTTCGAGGTCGCCGAACTGCGCACGCACGGCGGGGATCGTGTCGGTGACGGGCACGGACACCGGGTAGGCGCCGCCGGCGGGACTGGTCGCGGCGGCGTTCAACCGGTCACGCTTGGCCAGGCGCACGACCTTCTGCTCGTTGGTCTCGGCCTCCGCCGCTGCGGCGGCCACGATTTCAGCCTCGGTCGGTGCTGGGTTCTGCTCGCTCATGCGGTTCTCCGTGGCAGGTGGCGGCCGGGCGATGCCCGGCGCTCCCGCGCGTGCTCATTGATGTGACGACGTGTTGATGAAAGGTCGGGCTGGTGAGGGTCTGGCTGGTGACGGTCGTGCGGGTGGTGCGGCCTAGGGAAGGTCCAGGGCCACGTTGTCGATCAGCCGGGTGTGACCGACCAGCGCGGCGACCAGCATGCGGGCCGGGCCGTGATGCTCGCCCCCGACCGGAAGGAAGGTCCGCGGGTCGACGACAACGAGATAGTCCAGTTTAACCAGCGGCTGCACGTCGATCCGCGCGTGGGCGGCCTGCAGTGCGGCGCCGACCCCCTGGGCGGCGACGGATGCTGCGGCCTCGAGCCCCGCGGACAGCGCCCGGGCGGCGGCGCGCTGCGCCGGTTCGAGCGCGCGGTTGCGGCTGGAGAGGGCGAGGCCGCCGTCTTCGCGCACGATCGGGACGACCTCGATGCAGGTGCGGAAGTTGAGGTCGGCCAGCATCCGTTCGACCAGGAAGACCTGCTGCGCGTCTTTCTGGCCGAACACGGCCACGTCGGGGCCGACGATGTTGAACAGCTTCGCAACCACCGTCAGCATGCCGTCGAAATGCCCGGGGCGCGCAGCGCCCTCGAAGAGGCTGCCGACCGCGCCGGCGACAACCCGGGTGGAAGCGGCGCCGTCCGGGTACATCAGCTGGCTGGTTGGCGCGAATACGAACGGCACGCCCTCCGCGGCCAGAGCCGCGACATCGGCCTCGAGCATGCGCGGGTAGCTGCCGAGATCTTCCCCGACCCCGAATTGCAGCGGGTTGACGAAGATCGACACCACGACGATGTCGCCGAGGCTGCGGGCCCGGCGAACCAGGGTCAGGTGCCCGGCGTGCAGGGCCCCCATGGTCGGGACCAGCACGATGCGTGGTCGCCCGAGCCCGGCCTCGCCGCGCCCGGCGCGCGCGCTCTCGATGCGGCTCTGCGCGTCGGTCAGGCGGCTCCGCAGTTCCTCGATGCTGCCGATGACTGCTGGTTTGGTGAGCACGTTCACTCGTCCTCCGGTGTGTTGCGGTTGTGTCATTCGTCGAAACCGTCCTGGTCGCGGGTGTCGAGCGCGTCCAGCGCGTCGAGCTGGGAGAGGTCGAGACGGTCGGGGCTGGTTCGGGCCAGCGCGTTCTCCATGGCGGACCGCATCAGCGGCGCGATCACCGCTCCGGGGTGCTCGATGCCGATGCCGGCCAGCAGCCCGGTGGCCTGCTCCACGATCGAGGTGGAGAACGCCGTGGCGGTGTCAACGGCCTCGGCATAGGCAGCCCGGTCGGCCTCCGCGACGATCACGGGCTCGCCGCCCATCTCCACGACCAGCGCCTGCCCGATCGGCAGCACTGGCGTGGGCGCCGTCACCGCGAAGTAGCTGTCGGCGAGGCGGGCCAGGTCGATGCTGGTGCCGGTGAAGCTCATGGCCGGGTGGATGGCCAGCGGGATTGCGCCACCGGCCAGCGCCGGGGCCAGCACCGAGGTGCCATACCGGGCCGAGGTGTGCAACACAAGCTGGCCGGCCTGCCAGGTTCCGGTGGCCGCGAGCCCGCTGACGAGGCTCTCGAGCTGGGCGTCGGGCACGGCGATGATGACCAGTTCGCTGCGCTCGACGATCTCGGGAACGGTGAGGATGGGCGCGCCCGGAAGAATCGCCTCGGCCCGGTCGCGGCTGGACTGCGAGATGGCGGAGATCCCGACGATCGCGTGGCCCGCGCCGGCGAGGGCGGCGCCGAGGATGGGGCCGACCCGGCCGGCACCGATGATGCCGATTCCGAGGCGTCCGGGACGCGGCGTCATTCGATGACTCCGTTCGGTTGCTTCCAGGTGGGTTGGGCCGCGGTCGGCTGGTCCTGGATCGGCTGGTTCCAGTGGTGGCTGGTGTCGGACTGGGCCGACGAGATGGCCCCGGAGGCGATCCGGTCGAAGAAAACCAGGGCCTCTGCGGCGGCCACCACCCCGAGGTAGGCGGAGACCGGCCCGGCGACGGTGTGCAGCCGGGCGGAGGCGAGGCGCAGCATCCGAGTCACGGGGCCCTGCGAGATGGCGACGCTCTGCAACCGGGCCAGCGGCACCAGCACCAGCTCCCGCGAGATCACGCCGCGCCGGAGCAGAGCGATGCCGCCCACGACGGTGTAGCCGGTGCGGCGCCACGAGAACGGATGCAGCCAGGCCGCCCGGCGCGGCGCGTTCGTGAAGCCGTCGTCGCCGCCCTTCGAGCGGAGGCCCCGTTCGATCAGGGCCTGCTGCTCCGCCGAGTCGAACCCGGGCAGGATCAATTCGAGCACCCGGGCGACGTCGGCGAGCGTGCCCACCGGGAGGGTTGTGGTGTTGGCCTCGCCGGCGGCACCCTGGGTGCTGGAGTGGCCGGCCGTGTTGATGCGCACCTGCCACCAGCCGAACGGGCGCCAGAGCAACGGCTGCGAGACGCCGATCGCGTGGACCCGGCCCGGCGGCAGGGTCTCGTTGCTAGTAGTGAGCAGCCCGAAGCCGACCCGCACGCCGTCGGGGGTGCCGGCGATGCTGTAGCGCAGCGACTTGATGACCCTGGTGAAATAGAAGCTGACGCTGGCGATCAGGGTGGGGATGAAGGCTACGAGCAGCCAGTCGCTGCCGCCGGCGGTCACGCCGACGATCAGGGCGATTCCGGCGAGCACGACGAAAACCGTGAAGCCGCTGAACACGACGGATCCGATCAGCCGCCCGGGCGGAATCCGCACCACCGATTCCGGCGGGGCGGCGTCGGGGTCCAGCTCGGGCGCGAAGAGATCCCGGGCCCGGTCGGCGGCGGCGGTCGCGGGAGAGAGGGGTGACGCGGGAGCGAGACCGAGACGGGAGGTCTGGGCCAGCGCGGCATCCGGGGCGGGAACGACCTGCTGCCGCAGTCCGGACGCGAGGCGAAGGATGTCCCGTCGCAGCTGGTCGGCCAGGGTCGAACCCAGGTAGGCCAGTTGCACATTGGCGTCCTGACCGGCCACGCTGACTTCGAGCTTCGCGGCGCCGATCAGGCGAGGGATGAACGGGCGCACGATGTTGACACCCTGGATGCGGTCGAGGCGGGCCCGGCGGTTGCTGCGGAAGAGCATTCCGCTACGCACCTCGACGACCTCCCCGGTGACCCGGAAGGTGTGCATGCGCCAGGACAGGTAGAAGACCGCCAGGATCAGCACAAGCACGACCGCGACCGCGAGCAGCGCCCAGCCGACGACGCCGCGCTCGAGGATCGCGTCGATCGGGTCGCCGCCGTATCTCTGCACCCCGAAGAAGACGTCGATCAGCCGCTCGCGGAGGTTGGCGATGATGAAGCCGACCACGGCGACGATGAAGATGCCGCCGCGCAGCAGTGGGCTGGCCGGATGCAGCCGGTGCCATTCCCCGTCGGCGAGCGTGGTCACAGCCCGGCCCGGCGACTCTCGGCCAGCTCCACGAGCCGGTCGCGCAGGCTCTCCGCGTCGGCCTCGGCGAGCCCCGGGATGAGCACCCCCGACGAGGCCGCCGCGGTCACGAATTTGAGGTCGGCCAGACCCAGCCAGCGCGCGATCGGGCCGCGCGTGATATCGACCAGCTGCATCCGCCCGTAAGGGACGGACACGAACCGGGTGAACATGATGCCCCGGCGGAAGAGCAGGTCGTCGCGTCGCAGTTGATAGCCGATGGCCCGCACCCGGCGCGGTTCGAAGGCGACACTGGCCCCGGTGATCAACACGATCGCGCCGATCACGTAGAGCGCCCACTGCACGTCGAGGAGCAGCCACACCGCCGCGGCCATGGCCGTGGGCACCAGTCCGAAGACGATCGTGCCGACCGTCTCCACCACCACATAACGCGGGGAGACGCGCTTCCACTCCTCCACGTCGGGGAGGTCCAGTCCTACAGCCGCGTCAGGCACGCACTTCTCCCTGCTCTTGATCGTCGTCATCGGGGGGAAGCGTGCAGAAGTGCTCGGCCACGAGCCCCAGGGTCAGAAGGATCCCGGCGCCTACCGCCGTCCCGATTGCAGGCCATAACGATGTTACCGCCGGCACGACCGAGCGGGTCAGGATGTAGAGCACGATTCCCAGTCCGCCGCCGAGCAGCAGCGCCCCGCTCAGCGCCGACGCCTTCGCCAGCAGCGCCACCCGGATGGCCAGGAACGGGTTGACGTGTTTCCGCACCGTGCCGCGAATGGCCTGACGGATCGGCCAGGCCAGCGCCAGGACGCCGATCCCGATCGCGATCAACGCGATCGGCAGGGTGGCCGGGGGCAGGAACATCGCCGAGCCGCCGGCCGCGGCGGCCAGCTCGAGCAGGAACACGACGACCAGGCCCGCCAGACCCAGGGCGATCAGCGCCGACGGCTGCGTACGTTTCACCGGTTGCCGCCCGCGGACGGCAGTGCGGGGTACCGCTGCACGGTGGTGTTGATCGCGCCGAGCAGCGCGCGCACCGGGCCGCGGCCCGGCAGCACTGCGGCCGGGTCGAGGTCCAACCACGGGGCCAGCACGAAGTCGCGCTCGGCGGCCCGCTGGTGCGGGATGGTCAGGCGCTCGTCGTGCAGCGAGGCCGTTCCGAAGACGATGATATCGATGTCGAGGGTGCGGTCGCCCCAGCGTTCGACCCGCACCCGACCGTGGTCGTTCTCGATGGCGTTCACCGCGTCGAGCAGGGTGTGCGGGTGCCCGGTGTAACGGATGCCGACCACCAGGTTCAGATAGCGCGGTGCCTCGTCGTCGACGCCGCCGACCTTCACCGCGGCGGACTCGTAGACCGGGGAGACGCCGGTCAGCTCGAGCCCGGGCACCTGCTCCAGCGCGTCGATCGCCGCGGTGAGGGTGGCCATGCGGTCGCCGAGATTGCTGCCCAGGGCGAGCAGCGCCGGGGTCGCGTCGGTCATGCGCGCGTCCGCACGATCTGCACCGCGACATCCGTGAACGGTACGGAGATCGGTGCCTGTGGTTTGTGCACCGTCACCTGCACCGTGTCGGCGGCGTCGTGCGCCAGCACCGCAACGGCGATGCGCTCGGCGACGGTTTCGATCAGGTCGACCGGGTTGTGCCGGGCAGCATCCGTCACTTCCACGGCGAGCTCGCCGTAGTGGATGGTCTGCGTCACATCGTCGCTCGCGGCGGCACGCCGCAGGTCGAGCCAAACCGTTACGTCGATGACGAAGTCCTGTCCGTTTTCCCGCTCGAAGTCGTAGACGCCGTGGTGCGCGTTGACCCGCAGGCCGGTGAGCGTGATGGAGTCGCTTCTCATGGTCCCATTCTGGCGGAATCCGCCAGTGCCAGCACATTCAGCGCCGTTCGCGTCGCCGCGACGTCGTGCACGCGCACCGCCCAGGCGCCGGCCTGCGCGGCCAGCACGCTGACCACGGCGGTCGGCAGATCGCGTTCCAGCACGCCCGCGTCGGCCGGGAGCACCCCGGCGAGGAACCGCTTGCGAGAGGCACCGACCATGACCGGGAACCCCAGGTCGGCGAAGGCGTCCAGGTGGGCCAGCAAACGCCAGTTGTGATCGGGCAGCTTCGAGAAGCCGAGCCCCGGGTCGAGCACGATCTTCTCCGGCGGCAGGCCAGCCGCGGTGAGCATGTCGACCCGCGAAACCAGCTCGGCCCGCACCTCGGCGACGACGTCGCCATAGACAGCGAGGTCGTCCATCTTCGGGGCGTGCGCCCGCCAGTGCATGGCGACGTAGGTCAGCCCGCTGCGTGCGGCGATGGATGCCATCTGCGGGTCCGCCAGGCCGCCGGAGACGTCGTTGATGATCTGCGCCCCGGCGGCGGCCGCGGCGGCCGCGGTGCTCGAATTGAGGGTGTCGACACTGATCGAAAGCCCCTGCCGGGCGAGTTCGCTGATCACCGGGATCACCCGGGACTGCTCCTCGGCGGGCGCGACCCGGCCGGCGCCGGGGCGCGTGGACTCGCCGCCCACGTCGATCAGGTCGGCTCCCTGGGACTGCAGGTCGAGGGCGTGGATGATCGCGGCATCCGTCGATGCCCACCGGCCGCCGTCGCTGAAGGAATCCGGTGTGACGTTGAGCACCCCCATGATCAGGGTGCGCGGCCGGGTCACCGGCCGGAGCCGATCAGGGCCATGATCTCGGCGCGCTTCACGGGTTCGGCGAGGGACCCGCGGCTGGCCATCGTGACGGTCGAGCTGGCGGTCTGGCGCGAACCGCGGGCGGTCACGCAGCCGTGCACGGCGTCGAGCACGACCAGTACGCCGAGCGGTGCGAGCCCGATTTGGAGCGCCTCGGCGATCTCCTCGGTGAGGCGTTCCTGCATCTGGGGCCGGGCGGCGATCGTGTCGACGACAGCCGGCAGCTTGCCCAGACCCACGACCCGTTCGTTCGGCACGTAGGCAAGGTGGGCGATGCCGAGGAAGGGCAGCAGGTGATGTTCGCAGACGGAGCGGAAGGCGATGTCGCGCAGGAGCACCAGTTCACCCGTGTGCGGGCCCACCGGGATCGTGTCACGCAGGTGGTCGACCGGGTCCACCGCCAGCCCGGCGAAGAGCTCACCGTAGGATTCGGCCACCCGGCGAGGGGTCGCCCTGAGGCCCGGACGGGCGGGATCTTCACCGATTGCGGCGAGGATCTCGGCGACCGCGGCTTCGATCCGAACCCTGTCCACTGCCACCCGGGGGCCTACGCGGTGGCAGGACGAGGGGTACGGGCCGGCGCGCGGGCCGGAGTGCGCGCGGCGGTCTCGCCAGCGGTACTGCCATCGGCGACTCCGCTCTCGATGAGGGCCTTGGGGGTCGGCATCGCGATGGGCGGCAGGTCGGAGACCGGACGCTTGTCACTGGACAGCCACTGCGGCCGCGGGGGCAGCTTGACGACGCCCGTGAAGAGCCCGGCCAGCGCGTGCTGGTCGAGCGTCTCGTGCTCGAGCAGCTCGGCGGCCAGTTCATCGAGGATGGCCCGGTTCGTGATCAGCACCTGGTAAGCCTCGTCGTGCGCGTCTTCAAGCAGCTGGCGCACTTCGGCGTCGACGCTTTCGGCGACCCGCTCGGAGTAGTCCCGCTGGTGGCCCATGTCGCGGCCGAGGAAAACCTCACCGGAACCCTGCCCGAGCTTGAGCGGGCCGACAGCCGAGCTCATGCCGAACTCGGTGACCATCTTGCGCGCGGTCGAGGTGGCCTTCTCGATGTCGTTCGAGGCGCCGGTGGTCGGGTCGTGGAAGATGATCTCCTCGGCCACCCGACCGCCCATTGCGTAGGCGAGCTGGTCGAGTAGTTCGTTGCGGGTGACGGAGTAGCGGTCTTCGACCGGCATAACCATCGTGTAGCCGAGGGCGCGGCCGCGGGGCAGGATCGTGATCTTGGTGACCGGGTCGGTGTTGCGCATCGCAGTCGCCACGAGCGCGTGGCCGCCCTCGTGGTACGCGGTGATCAGCTTCTCTTTGTCACGCATGACACGGCTGCGGCGCTGCGGACCGGCCATCACGCGGTCGACTGCCTCGTCGAGGGCGCGGTTGTCGATCAGCTGCGCGTTGGAACGCGCGGTGAGCAGCGCGGCCTCGTTGAGAACGTTGGCCAAATCGGCGCCGGTGAAGCCGGGCGTCTTGCGCGCCAGCACCTCGAGGTCGACGCCGGGAGCCATCGGCTTGCCCTTGGAGTGCACCTCCAGGATGCGCTTGCGACCGAGCATGTCGGGCGCGTCCACGCCGATCTGACGGTCGAAGCGACCGGGGCGTAGCAGCGCCGGGTCGAGGATGTCGGGCCGGTTGGTGGCCGCGATGAGAATGACGTTCGCCTTGACGTCGAAGCCGTCCATCTCGACCAGCAGCTGGTTGAGGGTCTGCTCGCGCTCGTCGTGCCCGCCGCCCATCCCGGCGCCGCGGTGACGGCCAACGGCGTCGATCTCATCGATGAAGATGATGGCCGGGGCGTTTTCCTTGGCCTGCTGGAACAGGTCGCGCACGCGGCTCGCGCCGACGCCGACGAACATTTCCACGAAGTCGGAGCCCGAGATCGCGTAGAACGGCACGTTGGCCTCGCCGGCCACGGCCCGGGCGAGGAGGGTCTTACCGGTTCCGGGAGGGCCGTAGAGCAGAACGCCCTTGGGGATGCGCGCCCCGACGGCCTGGAACTTCGCCGGCTCCTTGAGGAAATCTTTGATCTCCTCGAGCTCCTCGATGGCCTCGTCGGCGCCCGCGACATCCGCGAACGTCACCTGGGGGCTCTCCTTGGATACCAGCTTGGCCTTCGACTTGCCGAACTGCATCACCTTGTTGCCGCCACCCTGCATGCCGGCGAGCATGAACCAGAAGAAAGCGCCGATCAGGAGCAGGGGCAGCATGATGCCGAGCAGCGACAGGATCCAGCTGGACTTCGGCACCTCGTCGGTGAAGCCGTCGGCCGGATTGGCAGTGGTGACGGCCGTGATGACCTCTTCGCCACGCGGGGCGACGTAGTAGAACTGGACCTCGCTACCGAGGTCTTTATCCGCCTTGGTCAGGGTGAGGTCGACGCGCTGCTCGCCGTCGACGATCGTGGCCTCGGAGACCTTCCCGTCTTTCAGGAACTCCAGTCCCTGTTGGGTCGGAATCTCTTTGAATCCCGACATGGTAATGAGACTCGACCCTACCCACACAGCAACAATCGCCAGGAGAATGTAGAGGAGCGGCCCGCGCAGTAGCTTCTTGACGTTCATCGTGGTGACAGGCTACCGTGACCGCGCTGGACGAAGACCGTGTGTTCGCCCAAAGCGCTACCAGGCTCAGCTGTAGATGTGCGGGGCGAGAACGCCCACCGAGCGCAGGTTGCGGTAGCGTTCGTCGAAGTCGAGACCGTAGCCCACGACAAACTGGTTCGGAATGTCGAAACCGAGGTATTTCACGTCGATGTCGACGCGAGCGGCATCCGGCTTGCGCAGCAGGGCGCAGATTTCAACGGATTCCGGGCCGCGAGACTTCAGGTTGGACAGCAGCCACGAGAGCGTCAGACCGGAGTCGATGATGTCCTCGACGATGAGCACGTTGCGGCCGAGCAGGTCGGTGTCGAGATCCTTCAGGATGCGCACGACGCCGCTGGACTGCGTGCCGGACCCGTAGGAGCTGACCGCCATCCAGTCCATCGTGATCGGGTGCACGAGTTCGCGCGCCAGATCGGCCATGACCATGACCGCTCCTTTGAGCACGCCGACCAGCAACAGGTCCCTGCCGGCATAGTCCGTCTCAATCAGGCGGCACAGCTCTGCGAGCCGGGTGCGGATCTGCTCCTCCTCGATCAGAATCTCGGTGAGGTCGCCTTCAATGTCGCGGGGTTCCATGGGAGCGGGAGGGTCCTTTACTCGGGGCGTGTCCAGGCGCGGTCAATATCAGCCAGCCGTCCTGCCGTATAACCCTAACGCCTGGCAGGTCAAGCGGCTTCTGCCCGTGCCAGTCGGTGACCAGGCGCAGCACGGCCAGCGTGTGCACGCGTTCCAGGGACACCCCGAACTCCCGTTCGACCGAGAATCGGATGATCCGCTGGCGCACCGCGGGCGGATTCGTCTCGAGCCGGCTCGCGTCCAGCCGGATTCCGGCGCCGTCGGCAGAGTCGCTGAGCGGTTCACTCAGCTGCTCGCTGAGACCACGGGCCAGGTCGTCGAGCGCGCTCGAGTCCTCGCGCAGCTGCCCGGCCGTGCGCACGAGTGCTTCGGCCACGCCGGGCCCCAGCTCCCGCTCGAGTACGGGGAGCACGGTCTGGCGTACCCGCACCCGCTGGAAGCGGGGGTCGTCGTTGTGCGGGTCCTGCCAGGGGTGCAGGCCGGCATCCACGCAGAATTGCCGGGTCCGGGCGCGACGGATGCCCAGCAGCGGCCGCAGAATTGGCCCGCCGACCGGCTTCATTCCCTGCAGGCTTGTGGGGCCCGATCCCCGGGCAAGGCCGAGTAGCACGGTCTCGGCCTGATCGTCGAGTGTGTGCCCGAGGAGGATGTGGCTCGCGCCGGTCTCCCGCCGCGCCTGGTCGAAGGCCGCGTACCGAGCGGTGCGGGCGGAGGCCTCCGGACCGCCGGCATCCGTGCCGTGGTCGACCGTGACCCGAAGAACGAGAACCGGGTCGAGGCCGAGTTCCCGCGCCTGCCCGGCCGCGGCCGCCGCGACGCCGGCCGAGCCGGCCTGCAGGGCGTGGTCGACGATGACCGCCCCGGCGCGCAGGCCCGCGCGCGGCGCCTCGAAAGCGGTGGCTGCGGCCAGGGCGAGCGAGTCGGCTCCCCCGCTGAGGCCGACCAGCACCAGGCCGCCGCCGCGGGCCGGGCCGGCCTCGGTGAGCAGGGTGCGTACATGGCGGCGCACATCGGCGATCGCCGGGGTGAGCCTCGGGCGGCGTGGGGACTCCATCCAGTAACGTTATCGACAGACTGTGAACAAGGGAGAGACCAGGCCATGGCCGCATACGACGCAGTAATCGAAATCCCTCGCGGGAGCCGCAACAAGTACGAAGTCGATCATGAGACCGGGCGGGTGTACCTGGACCGGGTTCTCTACACGAGCTTCGTGTACCCGACCGACTACGGCTTCTTCGAGAACACCCTGGGACTCGACGGCGACCCGGTCGACGTCCTGGTCCTGATCGAGTTTCCCCTTTTCCCAGGGGTCGGCCTGTCGGTTCGCCCGGTCGGCGTGTTCAATATGACGGATGACGGCGGCTCAGACGCAAAGGTCATCGCGGTTCCCGCGGGCGACCCGCGCTGGGACTATATCCAGGACGTCACCGACATCCCGGAGTACACCCGCAAGGAGATCGAGCACTTCTTCGAGCACTACAAGGACCTCGAACCCGGCAAATGGGTCAAGACCGAGGGCTGGGGCGACGCCGCGGAGGCCGACCAGATCGTGCGCGACGGCCTCACGAAACTGGCGGAAGAGGGCCACTAGGACGCGTCTCCTGCAGTCCGGTGAGGATTGTCGGCAGAATCGATTCGTGACTCGTACTGCTGTGAGGGCGGGCGTGAGTGAGGTCAGGCTGCCGGGGCTCGTCCCGGGCCTGGATCACGCGCAGACCAGGAATGATCCCGCCGATGTCCAGCCATACCGGGCCCGCGTACCCGCCGGGAAGCAGTTGCCCGGCGGGACATGAACCACCTTGGGCCTGAAGATCGCCGAAGGCAGCGTCAGCTCCTCGCCAGTGGCCGGAAGACGACACATCATTCGCGCCAGCGAAGCCATCACGTTCGCGTCGGCTATCGGCTTCCTGAACCAAGGCGTGATCCTGCACGGCACACAGAAGAACCACACGGTCATCCACAAAAACATCACCCAATTCGAGATCCTCGGCGACACCGCTGAAGCACTTCTGAAACAGCACCAATCCGTTGCGATACTTCCGGACTACCGCGCCCACAAGACACCATCCCGCGCCGCAGCCATCCGAGCACTGTGCGAGAAAATGGCCCAGCGTCTCTCAACCGAGTGTCCGGCCTCCCGGGCGCCCGGGTTTGGCCACGTCAACGTCGAACACGGCCTGCCCTGCTCCTTCTGCGGATCGGCAACCCAGGCCATCACAGCCGATATCCACGGTTGCGGCCGGTGCACTCACCAGATCCGACCACCACGAAATCACGCACTGGCAGCCCCAGAATGGTGCGACTACTGCAACCAGTGAAGTGGCGACCCCACACGTGCTGCCGCCTCGTTCGTCCCCGCGCTCCCCGAGCGGCGACGCCGGGTTGCCACACCCGCAAGCTGTGGCGCGGACTTGCCACTCGCCACGACAAACCCGCCCTCACTTACCGGGGCGGGGCTGTCCTGAGCGCCATCGTGGTGTGGTGACACGAATTCGCAGACACGCCCCGGATGCCCGCGCACCCGACAACCCGGTGATCCGTTTCGCCGGTCAGCCGGGTCGTCCCACGTAGGGAGCCACGTCGCCCGCAGACCAGATGCCGTGGATGCGCACGGGCGAGGACGGGTTCGGAGCCTCGAGGATTTTGCCGCCGCCCACGTAGATAGCCACATGGTAGTAGTCGCCACCCCCGCCCCAGAATACGAGGTCGCCGCGCTGAGCTTGATTGAAGGGCACGAGGCGACCCTCGTTGGCCATGGTGCGGTACTGGTTGGTGGCCGAGTGCGAGCCAATGTAGATGCCCGCCGCCGCGTAGGCGGCCTTGGTCAGCCCCGAGCAGTCCCAGACGTTCGGCCCGGAGCCGCCGAGCACGTAGCGGTCGCCGAGCTGCTGGGTGGCGAATGACAGCGCCGTGTCGACCGCTCCGGCGCTCGGGGCCCGGGCCGCGGTGGTCGGAGCCGCCGGGGCCGGAGTCGCAGGAGCCGCAGGAGCTGCCGGGGCCGGAGCCGCAGGAGCTGCCGCGGCAGCGGGCTGGGCCGCCTGGGCCGGGGTGACCGGCCGTGAAGCGGGCTGCTGTGCTGCGGGCTGGGGCGCGGGCTGGGCCGCCGGCTGCCGGGGCGTGCTCTTGCCGCCCGCGGCCTTCTGGGCGTCGGCTGCGGTCTTTTGGGCGGCCGCCGCCTGCGCCCGGGCGAGGGCCGCCGTCGCCGCCTCGGCATCTTGACCGGCTTGGTAGGCGCGTTCGGCCTCGGCCGTGGTGTCCTTCAACAGGGCCAGCTGCGCGAACAGCTCAGTGGAGCGCCGCTGCTCGGTCTCGTAGGCCGTCTCGGCGGCCTGCGCGGCCACATTCGCCGCCTCGTACCTGGCCAGCGATTCCGCGCTGAGCCGGGTGCGTTCCTCGGCAGCGGATGCCGCCTGCTTCCCGAGCGACTCGGAGGTGTTCTTATCCTGCAGTGCTTCGCGGTAGATCGTGTCCGACTGCTCACTCAGCTTGCTCGCGGTGCCGAGCCGTCCAAGCAACTCATCGGAGTTGTCGCCGTTGAGAAACAGGCTCAGCGACAGATCCTGGGCGCCGGTCTTCGCCAGGTGGGCTGCGATCAGGCCAGCCCGCAGCTTCGAGGTCGCGGCACGGGCCTCCGCCGTCTGGGCCTGCCTCGCCAGGCTCGCTTCACGGGCCGTGGCCGCTTCGAGGTCGTCCAGCGCGACCCGGTAGGCCTCCGCCACGATCAGCGAGGCTTTGGTGGCCGCCGCCGCCGAGATCTGCAGGCCCTGGAGCAGCTCGGTAATCGATTCGATCTCGGCCTGCTTGGTGGCCTCGCTGAGCTTGGCCTTCGCCACGTCGTCCCAACTGGGGTAGCCGGGCACGGCGAACGCCGCCGGCGCCGCGACGCCCACGGATGCCGAGACAGCTCCGAGGGCGACCGCCGCGAACAGACGGGAGGGCTTCTTGCGCCACCCCCGTCGGTCGGTGTCCCTAGCCAAGGGAAGCGCCCCGGTCCGACATGAACGGAACCGGGTTGATCTGGCTGCCGTTGGTGCGCACCTCGAAGTGGAGGTGGCAGCCGCTGGCCGCACCGGTCTCCCCAACGCTGGCGATGTTCTCCCCCGCGGAGACGCTCTCGCCGTTGGAGACGAAGATGCCGCCCGAGCGGATGTGGGCATACCCGGTGGAGATGCCGTTGGCGTGCTGGATCAAAACGAAGTTGCCGTAGGTTCCGTAGAGACCGGCGTAGACGACGGTGCCGCTGCTGGCCGCGTAGATTCCCGAGCCGCAGCCGGCGCCGAGGTCCGTGCCGCTGTGGAAGCCCTTGCTGCAGCCCTCGTTGCCGCAGATCTGCGCACGCGGGCCGTAGCCGTCCGTGATGCGCCCGCCGGATGGAACCGCCCAGCCACCGCCGCCGACTGAGCCGCCGGAGCTGCCGGAGCTGCTGGACGAGCCTCCCCCGTTGCTCGGCCTCGCGGCCGCTGCAGCTGCGGCCGCTGCGGCCGCCCGCGCGCTGGCCGCAGCGCGCTCGACGCGCACCCGTTCCGCTTCGATGGCGGCCAGTCGCGCCCGCTCGGCCACTCCGGCCTCGTAGCCGGCCGACGTAGTGGCCTGCGCATCCTGCATGAACGCCAGCTGGGCGTCGAGTTCGACTCTCTTCGCCTCCGACTCGGCTAGGGCACTGGCGGCCGCCTGCGCGGCGGCCTGCGCAGCGACGAGCGCTTCCTCGGCCGCGATGCGGAGCTTCTCGCGCTCGGCTTGGGCGACCTTGGCCTGGTCACCCAGAGACTCGGCCACGTTGGTGGCGGTCTGCGCCTGCTCGTAGACGCTGCTGCTGCGTTCGACGAGCTTACTCATGCTGCCCAGCTTGGACAGGAGCGCATCGGCGTCTTCGCCGCGCCCCTCGCCGTCGAGAAAGAGGTTCACGCTCAGGTCGGTGCCGCCGGTGCGGTAGAGCTGGGCGGCAAGTTGGCCGGCCTGGCGAGTCGCGGTCGCCGCCACCGCGGAGCTCGCGGCGGACTGCGCCTCGAGGTCGGCGGCGCGCCGGCTGGCCTCGTCGAACTTCTCTTGCGCCGCCTGCAGTTCCGCTCCGCGTGCCTCGGATTCGGCTTGGGTCTGCTCCACCTGGGTCTGCAGGTCGGCGATCAGACCCTGGATCTGGCTGACCTGCGCCGAGGCGGCGGCCGTGTTGGACTTGGCGTTCTGCACGTCCTGCCACGTTGGATAGTCGATGGCCTGGGCCGGGCCGGCCGGACCGATGAGGGAAACAAAGAGGGAGAGCGCAGCGACGAAACCGGTCGCCAGGCTGACACGGTGGCGGCGACTGCGCCTGCTGCCCGCGGATCCGTCACCCCCCTTTTCCGCTCGTGCTTCCCGGCTGAAGAGAACTGCCGTGCGCTTCATTACTCCCCGATCGGGCTCGTTACACACATCTGCTACTGCTTGAGACCGGCTCAGAGTAACAACAACAGGGTAAAAACACCCCCCTTGAATCTAGCGGCCCGTCAAGCGAAACCTGGGAAATTCACGGGCTCAATGCCTGCGACACCCCCGGAAGGAACACTTTTTGCTCTCGATTTGAGATTCCCGGGCGGTAGACCGTATGCTTATGCGTCGGAAGCCATGAGGTTTATGGCGTCTCGGCCCCATCGTTTAGCGGCCTAGGACGGCGCCCTTTCACGGCGTTAACACGGGTTCGAATCCCGTTGGGGCTACGCATCCTGCAGGTCTGGGATGTGCAAGAATAAGCAAGTACGAAAACAGCTAGACAAAGTTCGACTCTCGTTAGTTCTTCTTACGAGGCCCTGTAGCGCAGTTGGTTAGCGCGCCGCCCTGTCACGGCGGAGGTCGCCGGTTCAAGTCCGGTCAGGGTCGCACAGGCAACAAGCCCTTTCGACAGAGAGGGTTTTTTTCCTTGAAGCGGCTTCTCGAAGCCACTTCTGGCCCTGTAGCTCAGTTGGTAGAGCGTTCGACTGAAAATCGAAAGGTCACCGGATCGACGCCGGTCGGGGCCACTGAAATCCTCGTAAGGCTCTACTTACGGGGATTTCTCCTTTTCTGCGTGAGTTTTCAGTCGGCCACCCCGCATAAACCCCGCACATTCAGATCAGGCCTTCAAGTCGCTGGCCCATCACTTCGGCAGCCCGCTTTGACCCCTTAATTGTGTTCATGTAGACGTCTTGAGTCATGGACGGGTTCTCGTGGCCGAGGTAGTCGGCAATTTCAGTGGCTGACAACCCCGCTTTGTCGAGGATCGTCGCTACGGTCTTGCGAAACGAATGCGTGGAAAGTGCCGGATAACCAAGCACATCGCGCCGGTCGCGAATCTCGCGCTGAGTGTTCGACGGGTCGCGTAGGCGCATCAACGGCGTCGGAAATAGCAGCGTCGTGAACTCCCGCAGTACTTCGTGACGGCGGCGGAGCAGCTCCATCGTCTGCGCCGGCAGGGGCGTGGTGCGTGCTGACTTCTCGGTCTTGGGGAAGTTCTGCCGCACAACCCCCTGGCCCTTCACCCGAACGTTGATTGCCTCAACGGTGGCCGTGCCGGCTTGAAAATCCACTGAGGCCACATCGAGGGCGCAGGCCTCCGCAACACGCCAGCCTGACGAAAGCATGAACTCGATCAACCCGACAGTGTCCCACCTCATCAAGTCTGCATCGGCTCGGACATGGGCGAAGAACGCGGGCAGTTCGTCAAGAGGGATGGCTGCACTGCCACGCCTCTTTCCCTTGCTTCGGGAGATTCGCTCCAACTCACGTACGGGGTTCTTATCTATGGCGCCGTTGACTACGGCTAAGGCCATCATCCCGCTCAGTGTCGAGCGGCAGTTCTTCGCGGCGCCGGCCCCGCTCTCCTTCTCAATGCGGTTGAGGAATGGCTGCAGACGCTCCGGCTTGGCCTCGGCGACGGTGAGGTCGCCGATCTTCGGGATTATGTGGGCGGAGACCGCATAGCCATAAGTTTCCAACGTGCCCTCGGATCGTCCCACATCACGTTTGGCGTCCAGGAACATCTGCGCGAGGACGCGCAAGGAAGTGGTCGGCTTCAACTCGCCGCCCCGATCCGCCTCAATGGTCGTGATCGCCTGTTTCAGCGCAGAGGTCGCCTTTGCCCTACTTGCACCGTACTTTTCAACTTGACGGGCCCTACCATCGGTGAATCGGTAGCGGGTGCGTGCGCGCCATTTCCCGGGCTGGACTTCGCTCGTGTTAATGGTGCCGTACGTTCCAATTCCCATCCTCGGCCTGGCCATCAGCGCCCCTCCTGCATGGACTCTCGGATCTCGTCAACGAGCACGCGAGTTACACGGCCGCGGGCCTGCGGCGTGCTGTCCGTGCCGGCGCGCCGGGACGACTCTTCTTCGAGCGAACGCGCCCAGAGGTCGAGAGCTAGCTGCCGGAGTTGGGCGATGCTTATGCCGAGTTTCTTGGCTGCACGCTCCTCGGCCAGGCTGCCTGCATCGCCCTTGGCGGGGTTCCGGGTCGCCGGCTCGGGGGGCATCTGGGACTGGTCGAGGAGCTGAGCGACTTGGTCGGCCACATCGGCACGCGTCGCCTCTCGGCTGCGCATCTCGCGCATCTTGAGCAGGACCTCGGCCTCGAGCTCCTCGTCAACCTCGTGGTCATCCTCGGCATAGACGCGCTCGACAGAGCTCCTCGTCACCTCAGCACCCTTCAACACTCCATCGACCCACGAGCGCTTCACAGGGTGCTGGCCGCCGGACACCAGAGTGAGGAGCTCCGCGTCTCCCAGCAAGGCTGAGAGCGTGAGCGGCTGTTCCACGAGGTCCCCCAGGGCAAGAGCCAGCAGCAGCAGAGTGGGCAGCGTCAATGACGCCTGTCCGCGCTCGATGTTACTGACGCTGCTGGCACTCCAACTGGCTCCGTAAGAACGGGCGGCGCGAGCGATCTGATCAAGCGTGAGACCGTGCTCCCGACGAACTTGCGAGACGAACGCCCCTACGGCCGCAGATATCGTTTCGGTTTCACTCATGCTTACAGGATACAGAACTTGTATAAGAAAAGGAAAGCCGCTAGCATCAAATTACACGTTATAGAACCTGTAGAAAGGAACGTCGTAATGACAGTACAGCACCCCCGAGCGCGTCCAATCGCACTCCTCACCGCGCAGGACCTGGCGGATCAGACCGGCATGTCGATGTCCACCATTTACCGCAAGCGCTCGACCGGAGAGTCTCTGCCTCGAGCCGTGAAGCTCGGAGGGCACGCGGTTCGGTGGCGTCAATCCGACGTCGACGCTTGGATCGAGGAGCAGCTCGAGCCTCAGGCGCGGTGATCCGACAGGACGCGACCGTCACTCCCCCAGACCAGAAAAGCAAAACGCCCCGGCAATTGCCGAGGCGCTCTGTGACAGCCGGTCCGGGCGAAGGGGGTGGAACTAGTCGTGAGCCGCGGAGGCAGCGTTTGCAGACCATGCGGGACCCGCACGCTAGGCTGCGGATGACCGCCGAGACCGGAGACACATGCGCACTGGTTCCCTATTCACAGCAGCACTACTCGTTCTGCTCACAGCCAGCGCTTGCACAGTCGCACCGTCGGACGTGAGCGTGCCCGCGGAGCAACCGATCGCCATAGCTCCGCTCAATACGGCTCCCGAACAGGCCAGCGACGCGGCACCGCTGACTGCCTACGGAAACCACCCCGCTTCGTTTGGGGTCCCCATTGACTTCGAAGATTCCGTCGCTGTGGTGGACGGCGCCGTGTTTGATCCGCCGTGCACTGAGGACAGCTCCCGAGCCCCGGAGAACGGACACTTTCTGGTCCTTTCGACCACGGTCGACTTAGGACAGCACGACGGCGTGAATGCACTGAACAGCTTCGGGTTCAAGTGGATTGGATCAGATGGGGCCACCATGTCGGCGGGGCTGTACACGAACGCGGCGAGGTTCTGCTTTCCACTCGGTGAGATTCTGCCTGCAGCCATGGGGCCCGGCCAACATGGCTCGGGCAAGATCGTCCTCGACGTGAACTCGACTTCCGGAACACTCATGTGGCTACCGGATGCAACCCAGCCCGGCTATGAATGGGCCATCGCAAGCGCACAGTAGCGGCCCTATACGTCTGCTCGTGTCTCGCGCATTAGCTGCACAGCCTCGTGGGCGGCATCGGTCCAGAATCCTTCAACGGTGTGGGCTCTGGGATACTTCGTTCAGTCCCTCACAAATGAGGGGTTGACAACGCCTGACCTGTGAAGCCGGGCCGGGGACGTCATTCCAGCAATCATCACCGAAGATGACCACCGTCCGACACCCCCGCCCTGCACCACGAGCGGGCACCGCAATATGGACCCCCTACCGTTGTTCGCACAGAGTTCCCTTCATAGGATGATGTGCTCGCTATCTCTCTTTGTCATCGAAAAGGAGATCCATGTCAGACGGCACGATCCCGAACGAAGTCCGCGAAAGCATGCACTACCTCATCGAGACCGCCCAGGCGCAAGGCCACGGCGATGAGTTGGTTATTGCCATCCTTCGCGAGGCGGCTGCTTTGCTCAAAAAGCGCCAGCCGCGCGGCGGCGCCCTCTCCGACGAGCAGGTCGCGTTCCTGATCGAGTCAGGGACCTTCACGGCCGCGGAGTTTGCTGACATCGAGGCCAGCCTCGCACGCGGTGATCTGGCGAAGCAGGAGCGCAAGACACGACTGGAGGCAGTCATCAATTCGCTGAGCGCCGCCGAGGTTGCGCTGCGACTCGGCATCGACGCGTCCCGGGTGCGCCATCGCCAAGCAAAGGGCGGCTTGTACTCGTTTACGGCCGGCGGCAAGCGCCGTTACCCGTTCTGGCAGTTCACCAACGACCCCGCACAGCCCCTGCTTCCGGGCCTCGCCGCTCTGGTGAAAGGCCTCCCGGAAGACATGCGCCCCGCGAGCATTCAGGGCTTCATGTTGACCCCCCAGGAGGACCTGCTCGTTGAAGGCCGACGCGTGACTCCGGTGGAGTGGCTGCTGCACGCCGGCGACCCTCAGGCGCTCGTGGACATCCTCGACAGTTTCCTCCAGTCTTAACATCCGCTCCTCCCTGACCGACGTAGATTGCTGCTACGAGGCTTGAAGCCGCTCGCAGTTCGTTGCACGCACCGGGGCCTTGCGTGAAGGGGTCGACCACAAGATGGCCCTCGCCGGCGGCACGCCCGGTACCGCCGGACATCACGTCGGCGCCCGAAGCGCGGAGCACGCTGCGTCGCCAAACACCTGTGACATCTCTGGCGACGAGGACCGCGGCAATCTGATGGCTGTGCAACGGTGCAGAAGATCGTTGTTGCCTTCAGACGCACCAGAATCGCGCCCTGTTCGCGACTTTCTGACGCGTTCTGCGTGCTGCCACAGTTCGCTCTTTCGCGCCGTTTCAGCGCTTCAGGTGACGAACGCTGTGCGTGCACTGTATGACGTGTTACTGTAAATGTCATACACTTTACAGGAGGATTTAATGGCAGTGCTAAACGTCCGAGTGGACGATCACGTTTACGAGCAGCTCAAGATCATGGCCGACAATCAAGGGATTTCGCTCAGCGAACATGTGCGCGACCTTCTCCTTGAGTCGGTCGTGCCAATCGGCGGCGAGCCCGAACGTCGTCACGGTGACGCTCCCGTGCCTGACAGCTTGCGACTCATGGATCGGCAGGTTCTCTCGCTGCTACACCGCATTCTCGCTAGGGTCCTTCCCGACGACGAGAATGACGACGACGGCAATCAAGACGATCAGCTGCAGATGGCCCGCAACCTGGAGCATGGCTTCACTCTCGAGTACTGGCGAGAAGCAGCGGGGTTCGAGACCGAATTGTCCCGGCGCGACAGTCAGCGCTTGACGGACGTTCTGCAAATGTTCCGGGTGATCATCGCGAGCGTGAAGCATCACGAAAGGGAGGGTGCACCCGTCGACGACGCCCTCATTGAGCGACTGTCTTTTCGCGGATTTGACCACAATGACGCCCTCGAAGGCCACATGGCGCGATACGTCCAGCATCTTGTCAGCACGGGCCGCTGGGAGGAACTCAAGCCCTACATCCAGGACAACGATGGAGGCAACTCGCACATGCAGATGCTCGACGTCTACACGAGGATGCTCGCAGAGTATCGACGGATCATGGACGGTCGCGCGCGTGGCAGCAGCATGATGGACGCCTGGTTGCTATCACCGGAAGAGCTTTCTGCGATTGAAGATGCGACAACTCACCCGAGTCGCCGGGGTAAGTAGAGGACCCCGTTACCGAATTCAGGGGAGGGCTCAACGCTGTGCTGTGGTCCTCCGTCTCGCGCACAACTGCGTTTTCACCACGAGATGCAATCAGGTACCCAAGAGCAAGGTCGCACTGAGACTCATCCGGCCGGCCCGGCTGGGCGATGCTCCCCGCGCGATCGCGTCTGTCACACCTTGTTGCGCAGAGCCCCCACCTGGCCGACGGCCGGAGCGGCCGGGCCGAGCCGAGGCTTGCCGTGTCCGGTGTCTCCGGCTCCAACGCGGTTGCTGCGTTCGGTCAGGCTGACCAGGGCTAGATGCCTGTCGGCCGTCCAGCACACCAGTCTCCCCTTCTGATCCTTAGTGCGGTCAAGGATGCCCGCTTCGGCGAGCTGCACCAGAGCGCGCTGCGCTGCAATTGTGGACACTCTGTATTGCCTGGCCACGGTCTCGATGGTCAGGACCGGGTCGGTGGCCAGGGCAGCGACGATTCGCAGCACCACTGCGTCGCTGCGCGGAGTGGCCGGTCTGATCCCCTGCTCGCCGCGATAGCGGATCAGGTCCTCGAGCACAGTTCTATCCAGAGCGGCGATCTCGTCCGAGAGCAGCACTGCGTTTGCTGCGGCAAGTTCGGCCGCGTGGGCGAAGCCGATCACCCAATCATCCAGACGGGACGGTATTTCCCGGAAAGCCGTCAGCCCCTCGAGGTAGGCGTCCTTGTCGCCAGCAAACACGGTGCTGATCGGGATCAGGGTGTTCCTCAGAGCGTCAGCCCTGCGCAGCACGGTGTGGATCAACGCCCGGCCGGTGCGGCCGTTGCCGTCGATGAACGGGTGAATGGTCTCGAACTGAGCATGAGCGATCGCTGCTCGCAGGACGGGGTTTCCGTCTGTGGCGGTGACAAAGCGCGCGAGGTCGTCGACCAGGCGCGGGACCTCGCTCTGGGGCGGCGGCACGAAGTCGGCGCGCAGGGGGCTCCATCCGGGGCCACCGACCCAGTTCTGCTCGGTGCGCAGACCCACCTCGAGCGCGGGCTCGATGATGTGCTGCAAGGCCGCGATGTCGCTTGTTGTGACTGGTCGATCGCGGTCAGCCAACTCAGCGATGGCTTCCTCCGTGGCGCGGACGTTTGCCACGACCTCTACCGCAACGCGCGTGCCCCGTTGCAGTAGCTCAGCGATGGCGAGCTTCTTTGGGGTCACGCTGTTGCCTTCGATCCAGGACGACGAAATGCTCTCGGACCGGATCAGCAAGTGGTTCAGGTATCCACCGCGCTGGCCAATTCGCTCATCCGCGCGTGCAAGCACTGCCAGCGCATCCTCGGCGGCCTGCTGAGCGTCCCGTCCGAGTTGCGGCAAGTGCTCGCCCAGCTCGTCAGGAACGTAGGCCCGGTAGCGCCCGGGCGCGCGGTCTTTCCGGCCGAGGTGAGCAGCGTCCTCGGGGTTCCAGAGCAGGTCGACGTAGTGAGCCACGAATTACTCCTAACGTCATTTACCGAGTTAGTATATTAACTTTATATCGTATAAAGGTAATAAATAGTGCCTTTGTGCATCGGTAGCTCGCACGCTCCCTTGCCTGGGTCGATGAAGTTGCTCTGGTGGGTGCCGCATCTGCTCGAGCTGCGCATCAGGATTCACCCCACAACTGACCTCAAGAAAAGCGGTCACAGTGGGCGGGACCAAGGAACGTACTTACGAGAGCGGACTCCTGTGCGAAAGCCCGGCCGCCCGCTACCAGCTCAGCGTCGTCTCCCCAATCGTTCCTGCATCCCTCTTCCTCCGCCTAGCTCCGCTGGCGCCGGCTGCCCAGCCTCGCTCTGCATCGGGGGTCGTGTTCCACTGTGCTCGGCTTCGCCAAAACTGACGCGCCGCTCCCCGCCCCCTTGGACGAGATCTCCCGAAGGATGTGGAGTACGCACTTTCTTAGTCCGGTGGAAGAGTGCACCGAAAAGCTGCTGCCGCTGCGCTTATGCGCGCCATCCAGAGGTGCAAGGCGTGTGCATCCCGCGCCCCAGCTGTCCGTCGAAGAGCGGTCGCTTGCACACCGTGCACGTCGGGTTCGACGATTGCTCGGCCGGGGACCGCCCGACTGCCTTGGGAGCACGTGCCTCGAGCGGCTTATTGCGGTCGGCCTCAAACGCCTCCGTGCGTTGCTGAGCGATCCGCAACTCGTCCAGCCGGCGAGCATGCTCCCTGTCCCGGTCTTTGATCCGCTGGGCCTCGACCCTGACGGACGCTGCGACCCGGTGGGCCATCTCCTTGGCGGATATTGGCCCCCGGGGCTTCCCAACGATGAAACCGGTCGTGAGCTCGCCGTCCCAGCCCAACCGGCGCTTGGACTGCGCGTACCCAGCTGCGACCAGAGCCTCCAGCCACTCTCGCACCATGAGATTCATCTCGTACTTGGGGATCCCCGGAATCGCCAGGTGCGCGACACACTTGCTTTCGTAGATCGCGGAGCCGGTCGGCCGGCCCTCCCAGAACTCCTCGAATAACGCGCTCTGCCATTGCCCCGCGGGCATGGGAATCCCGGGTCCAACGCTGGTCTTCACGTTCAAGAACCTGGGCCACCGGCCATCGAACCTGTCCAGCACCGTCTTGTACGCCTCGGTCGCCTGCCATGCGGGCTCCAGGCGTTCAGCAGCGAGAAGTGCCCTACCGCGTCGCTGCGCCAGAGCCAGCGTCTTGGCTTCGGCGCGCTGGATGGTGCGCTCAGCCTCCCGCGCCGCCTCGAGCGCGAGGCGCTCCTGCCGCAGCTGGTCTTGACGCGCGACTTCGGCGCGGTGCGCAGCGTCGGCTACACGGTTCGTCTCCAGATGCTCAAGCAGGTCGCTCGCCAGGCCGGTGGACACGACGCCCGACGTAGCCAGGCGAAAGTCGTCCAGCGGACTCAGCACCAGCCGGCCCGACCCGCTGACCGTCGGGATGTCCACTGTGGTGCTCCCTGGGCCATGACCGTTCGAGACCGTCGTGCCGAGCTGGTGAGTATACGGGTTCAGCCAGAGGAGCCGCAGACCGCTGGCGGCGACCGCTTCGTGGGTCGGGCTCAGGCGCACCTGGTCGGGCGTGTGCTTGTCCAGCACCAGCTGCGCGCCGACATGGCCGAACAGCCAGACATCCGGGATCCCCTGCCTCACGTAGGAATCATGGCGTTCCTGCCACTCGTCCCGCTTCAGGTAGGCGTACTGGATCTCGAAGGCGATCCGTGAGCCCGTGGCGACATGCGTGACCATCACGTCTGCTCGCCGCTCGCCCGCGGAGTTGGAGCGCTCTTCCTTCTGTATACGGAACCCGGGAGCCGGGTACTTCTCGCGCAGCCAGAGCGCGATCATCTCGCAGCCCTGAATGTGAAAGATGCCCTCAGGCGCGTGGCCGCCGCCGGAGAGGTGCATGTACCCGTCGCGCTTCTTCTTGCGCGCCACCGTCGTCAGGTGCGGCGTGGGGCAGTCCCTGATCGGACATTGCAGGGACGCCTTCGTGTACGCGCGCTGCGCTTTCGCTGTTCCGTCTTCGAGAAGCACCAGCTCGTCGGTGTCCTTGTCGCGGGCGAAGATCAGTCGCACTTCGCCATCCTGGAATGCGGCGAGAACCTCAGCGGTGTGGGCCATGCTGGAAAATCTATTGCCTGCCGACGACAACCCGTGACTAGCCTGCACGAGGCCACCAACTGACCAGCGCGCGGTCGCTTCGCGCCCGCGGTCGGGCACCCTGATTCAAGAGCCAAACACGAGGGCGGCGCCTGACCAGAGTCCGGTCAGCCTGCGGCCCATTCGCGCCCCCTGCGCTTCTCTGCGGAAGCTGCGCGTATCTGTCCCTGCGCGGCTGACCAGCTACTGGTCAGCCGCTGGTCAGCAACCCGCAATAAGGCACAGATCCTGGTCTCCCCTGCCTGAATTCCTCAGAATGCCCCTCGGAGATGCAGGCGTAACCAAGAAAGCGACCACGTAACGGCCCGTTGGTGGCCGCTCCTCGCCCCCTTGGAAGGGATCTCTCCAACGACGAGGGTCTCGAGCTCCTGCGGCCGAGGAGCTGTGCACCGAAAAGGCTGCCGCTGTGCCGCAGCGACGGCGGAGCCGATCAGGCCAAAGCCGTCCCCGGGGCTACCGCCCCGTCGGCATGGACGCGCAATCCAGCCTCGACGCAAGCGTCGAACCTGGATCCCCTGAATGTCCGAGGGTGCGAGGTCGGCCTGACCCTTGAATCGGAACTTGGACATCGACTGGGCCAAGGCTTAGCAAAGTTCCGAATTACAGGATGCGCGAGACCGTGCCAGTGACTGTGACGGCCGTGAGACTTGCGGAGTGACAGCGCCTCCGCGTCGGAACTGGGACGTGCTCTGAAGCGGGCTCTGATACTCGGCACAGTGACACAAGGTGCCACGCGCGCGCCTCGGCCATGAAGGAGCTCTGCTGCTCCCAGGTAGCTGATCTGCAACCGGGTCTGCGGCCAACCAGGCGACGGCATTCGTGTCGACTGACGTCTCCAAGGCAATGAAGCTCCCACTGCCCCAGAGCGCCGCTGCGCGGCTGTGGCGATTCCCGCTTCGTTATCTGCGTCGATCGAAACGGATGGTCTGAGACGAGCTCAGACACGGCTGAAATCGCTAGGAGGGAGGTCTCCGCGTTGCTCCGACCTGCGCCGGTGATGAGGCAAAGGCAGCCGCGTGCCCGCGGCTGCGGCGGGGTGAAACGAGCTTGAGTCAAAGGGTGAAACGCGCTCTGCGTCGCTGCGCTCCATGGCTGTCAACCCGGTGCCAAGGCCCCGGAAAAGCTGTTGAGAACCAAACCCCGCCTTTCCAACGGAAATGGATGCCACTGTTAACAACCCCTAGTGCTGTTGACTGCGTCAACGGGGTTGTGAACAGATGAGGTGAATCATCCATTTACGCTGATGCACCAGCAGTTTTGACCTCGATTCTCCGCTGGAGCTCCGAATACGGGGGAGGAAGGGAAAGGGCATAAGAACGATTGGCACCACGCTACGTTTTTCATTCCGCTGCGCTCCATGAAAATCTTGCGTGGTGGTCGGCGCAGCCGACGATCGCTGCGCCCTCCGCTACGCTGCGGTCTTGCCCTTCGTCGCTGCGCTCCTTGGGTCCTTACTTCACTCGCTGCGCTCCCTCGCGCTCCCAACCCCCGCCGGGGTTTGTCGGGTGCCTTGCTGCCGACGCCTCTCCTCCGCTGCGCTCCCCCACGGACGCCGACAGGATCCACCGGTTCCACTCGGTGAACAGTGAAGCGTTGAAGCTGCCTCACTGAGGCCAACGAAAGCTGATGGTGCGCGGCGATCGCGACGCTGGCGCGCCGAGAGTGGCAGTAGGAGTCCGACACCCAATTCCCGAAATCTCAAGGCCCAAGGGGCAACTGTTGGCCCATATCCACGTCGCCTCGCTCGGTGACCTCTGGGATGCGCGGGGAGCTGACCGCGAGTCGCTCAGAAGTCCTTGGCGCGCCAAGAGCAACCAACTCTGCGAATCCGCTCCGCCAACACCTGCCAAGGCCGTGCGAGAGCAACTGCAGCGCGCGATCCGCCGGGTTGTTCGACCACTAGGTTAGGCGAGCGCCCCAAGGCCAACCGATGCGCAAGGTGCGACTAACTTGCCAACGCCGAGATCGAACAGGTGTCCCGACACCGTCGTGTTGAGGTCTTCGGTCTGCCATCTGAGGCTGGCCGAACGAGTTTGGCTGCCTTAATAGGGCATCCACTCCGTACTTGGAGAGCCGTCGTAGGACCAAGCAGTGATCGGCAACCTTGCAAAATCATTCTCTGAATGATTTATACGAATGATTCAGCGCAACACTATTTTTAAGCAACCAACCATTCCCTCAACGATGCCAGCGAGGCCACCTACCAAAGACGGGGCATTCGCCGGGAGGTCGTAAGCGCTTCTGTTGTTGCCGAGGAGGCCAGCGGTGCGGCTACGGTGCGCGACACGCCGCAAAAACGCGTCTCTGCTCGTTTACCAGAGCCCGCCGACCAGAGGCAGTATTGCTACCCGGACAAGGCCCCGACAAGTCCTACGCTCGCTAATTATGAACCAGTCCAGACACGCTTCCAGTCCCAACCCCGGCCCCGCGCCCCGACACACGCAAGGAGCCAGCGACCCGGATCACACCCTCGAGGAACTCGGCGATGCACCTGCAGGGCCGGACGGCGACACCGCTTGGATCATCGACAGTCTGAGTGAGACGTCGACAGGGCCGAGAGCCATCGTAGAGTCGGACAACCGGTGGTGACCGCCCGGACCAGGCGGCTCGTGTTCCGGGCCGAGACGAACCTTGAGAGCTACCTGAAGTTCCACCTACCGTTTCTCCTATCGCTTCTGGGACAGGATCTGTTGATCATCGGGAGGCAGGTGAGGACGGTCGGAGGGCGTATCGATCTGCTCGCGATCGACGCGAACGGCGTCATCTACATCATCGAACTGAAGCTGAACGAAGCCTCCCCCGCAATCATCACCCAAGTGCTCGCCTACCGGCGCGGGATCAAGCGGCTAAACAGGGAGGGCATCATTCGCCTCGTCGCTGACGGTGATCTGAACGTCGACTTGACGGACGCTTTTCAACGCCACTTCGGCAACCCACTACCAGAGACCGTGAATGAATCTCAGGTGCTCATGATCATCGCCGCTTCTATTCACCGCAGGACCGCGCAATCCATCCTGGAGCTCAAGGATGGCGGGTACTCGATATCTGCGTTCCGCTACGCCATCCAATCCGACGCCGTGAGCCTCATTCCGTGCTGTCGTGATGATCAGGATATGGAGGCATTGCACCCCGAGACGAGGCCGCCGGCTCTCCGGAGAACTCCGACCGTTTCGGCTTCGTCTCGGGCGCAGATCTACAAGGTACACATCGACCTGGAAATCAGATGGTTCTGGAAGAGCCACGCCCAACATTTCACCGGGCCCATCGTGACCTTCAGATTCGTCTACGAGCAGTACGAGAAATGGGTTCACAGGCAAGGGTCCGAAGGCCTGCAGCTACCTGTCCGCACGTACGGGCAATTCGGTCGGCAGCTGCCTGCGCTCATGGCGGAGCGCGGCGAGTGGACCCCCGTCTATATCGCCCCTGGGAGCAGTATGAACACGCTCGCGACCTTAACAAGCCCGCCTTCAACTCGGACACAACGCGACGCCAATCACTGGATTGCGGCATACCTGAGAAATCCGGTCTATCAAGCATCTGCAGCTTGACGAGGGTCGCCTCATCTCTCGCTCTAGCCTCCGTACATTCAACGGTCGAATGATGGGTACTTGCCTGATCTCGCTGGACCCTCTACAGACGCCCGCGCCCGTCGATGCGTCGGACGCCCCGTCGCGCACGCCTTGGATGGCGCGACGGCAGCAGCCGGTTTCCTTGCGCAATGCACAATATCGCCGCGTTCACGCTCGAATCCGGGAAACACCCCTACCGCCGATAGTAGGGATAAGTGCGATTATCGGGTGTAAAAAACCACCCCCTTGAACCGAGATGAGGCTGCGCATATTTGGGGGTCGGAACGTGCTCTGGATTGCCAAATAAAGTGTCGCCTGCTCGAATAAAGTGTCGCCGGTTGCTCGGAGCGACACTTTATTTGGGCAACGGCGGTCCGTGGTCGGCGTGGACGCGGGTCGGCGGGCTTCTCGCGGGTTTCGTTTTCCCGTCGGAAGCATGGTCGGAGACGTAGATCTTGCTCGGGGCGACACTTTATTTGGACAACGACGGCGACACTTTATTTGGCAGCCCGCTCAAAGGCTGGGGCAACGGCGACATTTTGCGCTGTCGTTCACAACAGGTTCAACGCCGCCCGGCAGCACCGGGGTGCGGCCGGGCATCCGTCGGTGACCCGAGGGGTGCGGTCGTGGTGCACCAACTCGGCGACGACGAGCGTCCCGCCCAGATCGGCGAACAAGCACGCCGACAAGATCACCTCGTCGGAGTCAGTGCAGCGTGATGCCAAACTCGCGGCTGACGTTTGTCAGCTCGGCGTCCGAAAGCAGGATCGGTTCGGTTCGCACGGTGCCGATGATGCTGCCGTTGAACACTGCCCAGCACTCGTGGCTCTGGAACCGCGACAGATAGCGGATGCCACCGTACAGCGGCACCCCTTCTTCGTCGACGCAGCGTGTAAAGCCATTTCGCAATCGAGCGCGTGAGAAGCCTGTTCGGGCCGCGAACGAAGCTGACATCGAGTGCTCGGACTCCCAGTTCGTCGAGCTGCTCCGCCATCGCCGCCGTCAGATGCGTGAGCGTTGAGTCGCGCTCGATGTCGACGAACGGCAGGGGGTCCTCAAGCGAGAACTCTGCCAGGGCTCGAGCGTCACGCCAGCTACGAGGCATAGACCCCTGAGCCATGATCGACTCGCCTTCTGCGATCCTATAAGCCTTGGCCGACGGCCGGAAGTCAGCAAGGACTTCCTTGTACGCGCCCGTCTTGGTGGTAGCGCAGTAGAGCACGCCACCACCAACCACGTCAAAGCGCCCGCCTTGTTCGATGTTCGCTGCGTCTACCGCGTCAATCTCAGCGAAGTGGATCACGCCGGATCGGCGCCCGACGCGGAAGGCTGTGGTGGGGAATTCTTCTGTGATGAGCGCTGTAGCCAGCGGCGGCAACGGGTCAGCCCGCGTTCACGTACGCGCGCGCTGCGGCGAGTACGCTGCGGGCGTCGCCGACGGCGAGCCGTTCGACCGGAGAGTCGTCACCCAGCTGTGGGTTCATGCCAATGAACCATGCTCGTGCAACGTAGGCATCATCAGCTCCTTCGATCAAAGAGAAAACGTGGAAGGCGTCGCGCAGTCGTTTCTCATCGTCGACCTTCAGCTGGGCGCCCGGCTTCAGCCAGCGCTCGATCGTCCGAGCGTCCTTGTCGAAGATTGCGGCGACGGCGTGCTTGCCGAGCGCCGCGACAAGCGCCCGCAGAGCGTCGTTCTGGTCGCTGCCCACTGCCCGCTCGTGAGCGCTTCGTCGGCGTGGGGCTACCGAAGTTGCAGCCGTTGCCGAAGTTGCCTTAGTCATGTTCGCCTCCAGGCTGTGCAGAGATGGTTCAATAGTGTCGCGGTTATGTCGCGATTCTATCACGCGTTTGTCGCGGTCTCGATGATGCGAGCGGTTGCCCTCGCGAGGCGCGACAACTCATCGCGCGACGTGCCTCGCGCGTAAGGGGCTTCAATCTGCCGCAAGGCAGCGGTGTAGCTCTGGCCGGTGAAGGCTTGCCACGCACGAGCGTCCTGCTGGAGTGCTCGATCGCGGGTGTGGTTGGAGGAGGTCATCTCAATCTTTTCCGGGCTCTACACCCCACGCCTGCATGCCCTGAGAGAGAGAGAGAGAGAGAGAGAGATAGAGAGAGAGAGAGAGAGAGAGAGCAAGGAGAGAGAGAACTCAACTCGATAGGCACTGCATTTCTGGATCGGCAACCGTTGTCCTTAGCGTCTGAATCGCGTGGGGATTCAGACTCGGAGTGCGGCGGTCCAGACCGCCGAGATAAGCATATTCCGCGGCGGTGACAGCGCGGCTCGTCGACGTGAGGGTGCAGTCGAATCTTCAGTGCCATACGTGGTTTTTTCAGGCTCCCCCGCGCATAATCAGTACAGGAACAGGAGGCACACCATGACGATCAACGAGATTCCGCAACGTCAGAGCGACAGCCGACCTAGCCCGAAAGCTCAGGCCGTAGCCGCGCGCGTTCGAGTGAACGCAGACCGCCGCGTCGGCGTGGAGACGCCACAGTGGATCGTCAAGCTTTCTCAGACACCCGCCGCGAAGTAGTTTCTTTTCTCGCCAAGACAGCGAGCTCGTAACCGGCTAGATGTCTTCCTCGAGTGCATGCCGCAGTTCGACACTGTTTGTCAAAAACAACGGTGCGCGTTGCGTCCGCGAGTCTCCATTTCACGCCATCATCGCGGCCTGGATGCGGCGGTCGAGATCATCCAGCTCGGCCAGCGCCTCGGACGCAGCCCACACGCGGTTCTTTTTGCGCCCGGTGATTTCCTGGATGTACCCAGCCTGGGTGAGCTGGCCGATGGCCCGGTATGCCTGAGAAGCCACGGACCCGGACCGTGCCTCGATTTCGGCTGCACTCATCACGGGGTGGTCATAAAACGCGTGAATCAGTGTGGCGGCCGCAGATCCAGCGCGAGGGCGCAGCTCTGCTGCCCAAAGATCCGGCATTGCCTTCAGGCGAGCGATGGTGCCGCGCGAGCACTCGGCGGCAGCACGGGCTGAGTGCGCGAACAAGTCGATCAGCGGCGCCGGGTCGCCCAAGCGGTACGCGCCGAGCGATGCGAAGTAGTCGTCGCGGCGGGCGAGGAGACCACTGGCCAGAGGCACAACGGCGTTACGGGTGACGCCGCGGCGACGCAGCACAGCGGATACCAGCGCACGACCGATGCGACCGTTGCCATCAGTGAAGGCGTGGATCGACTCGAACTGGGCGTGGCCGATCGCGGCCTGCACCATCACCGGAACGTCGTCGCGGTTGAGGTACGCCACCAGGTCCGTCATCAGCTCAGCGACTCGTGCGGGCGCCGGCGGCACGTGGAGGGCACCCCGCGGTGAGTAGTCGCTTCCGCCGATCCAGTTCTGCATGTCCCGCAGACGACCTGCGTAGCTCGCCTCGTCTGGATCATCCTTCATCAGCGCGCGGTGCGCGCTCGTGATGTGCTCCAGCTCAAAACACTTGTGCTGCTCAACGGTGGTGATGAGTTCATGAAGCGCAGCCGAGGCGGCGACCATGCTCATCGCCGAGGCATTGCCCCGGTTGCCGGCAACCGCTTGGGCGTAGTCCAGCGCCGATGCAGAGATGCGCTCGATCTTCGAGGAGGCCACAGATTCCGAACGCACCATGAAACGGCTCAATGCAGCAGAATGGCCTTCCGCGTCAGTGCCTGCTTGGGCGTCAGTATCAGCCTGCGCGACGGCGAGAAGGGCTTTCTCGGTTTCCAGCAACACTGCCAGAGGCGGCATGTAGTCGAGCGTCTGGATCAGTGGCGGGATTGTCGCGTCGACCGAGCTCAGCACCCGGTCTTCACGCGTGCCGCCGCGTACCTGCTGACGCCAGGGCAGAGTCTCAACCCCGTGTGGAGACCAGGCAGTGTTGGTGATCTCAGCGCTCATAACCACAACTTTATCGCACCTAGATGGGGTTTGTCATTGCTAAACACGAATTAGCACCCGAACAGTGGTGCTTAGCTCCTTCAGCGCCTAGACGTCGTCGAGCAGGGCCTGCGCCGGTTGATGGGGCCGGAGAGCACGTTGGATTGCCAAATAAAGTGTCGCCTGCCAAAGCGGCTTGCTCGGGGCGACACTTTATTTGGACAACGACGGCGACACTTTATTTGGCAGCCCGCTCGAGCGCAGGCGTCGGGGCGACGACATGCGCGATCGTTCACAGCCGGGAGTGCCAGGGCGCCGACATGCGCGATCGTGAACTGTCCTTTGCTAGGCGCTGGCGCGATGCGGTCCGGGGTGGCCGGCCTTGCGGATGCACTTGCGGCCCGCTCGAGGCATCTGCTTGCTGCACCGGTCTTCTTGACGATTGGTCATTACCCACTCGGCTGAGTCGAAGTGTGCGCCGCCGCGGGCACGTTGCAACGCAGCGAGGAGCGCTTTGGTCTTGTCGGGCCCGTTCTCGCCCCAGCCGCGCTCCAGAGCGGCTGAGATCTCATCCTTCGACAGAAGCGCTGCCATGGACTCGGACAGCAGCCCGGCCGCTACGGCAGCGCGCTGCTGTCCTTCCGGCGCAGCCTCGGGGAGGTAGTCCCAGCCATCGAGACCTACTGACTCGGCGGCGACGTCGAGCAGGCTCAGCGCTTCCCAGAGCTGAGTGACCTCCTCGTCGGTCAACAGTCCGGAGGAGGCAAGGCTTGAGGCCAAGTCATAGACCTCGTCGTTTCGTCGAGGTCCGACGCAAAGCACGTAGATGCTCGCTACGTTCTCGTCGACGCGATAGACAACTCGTTTCGTCTTTTCTACGACGGCTACGGTGTTCCAGCCGACGAGCATGCGGTCGTTGCCCCGAGCACTGAGTGTGTGGCTTCCGCCGGGATCAGAGCACAGGGCGACCACGGTCGTCATGATCTCGAGGCGTTCTACGCTGGAGCAGGCTTCCAGCTGCTCGACGAACACGTCGGAGAAGACGATCTCGGCCTGGTCGTCCGGAAGACGGTTGCCAGGCTTCACTAGCGTGCAGTAGGAATCTGCGCAGCCTGCGCAGCCTGCAACCGCACAGCTCGCTCACGAACGACGGTCTCGTTGAGACCCAGTCGGGCGCACACGTCAGCCAAGGAGTTCTGACCGCCTCGAGCTTCGGCGAGATTCGCGTATGCCCCCAGAACCTCACGCGATGTGTCTCTGAGCACGCGCACTGTTTCGTCGAGGCGCTCTGCCGAGTCGATCACAGCGACGTCATGACCCATTCGCGTGAGCACGATACGCTGCTGGGCCGCATCGGCGGCAACCGCAGAGATCCCCTTGCGGGCGGCGGTGGATACGGGCATGCGCAGCGCTGTCATGCTTGCAACTGTACACATCTCTGTGCATTGTTGCAACGACCGCTATCTGCTTCGGCTAGAGCACGGGAGTTCACCTTGGTCAGCACTTCGCGCGCTGTCCGCAGAGAATTCAACAGCTATGCGGTCACAGGCCAGTCCGGCCTACCGCGGAGAAACGGGAGGTTGCCGTGAACATCTCCGATGAGTCCAACGCGGGCGCCGAGGTCGATGGTCAAGGTGTTCAATGCCGCGTCCTTCTTCTGGTTGTCCGGGTGAACGTGCCGCGCTCAACCAGCAGCATCGTCCCGGTTCTGTTGCTGATTGACGCCACGGGCGTCCTACAGCGGGTAGCGCAGCGCGAGACCAGTGGATATGCACGACTGATACGAAGCCGCGTGATCGTCTGCGCGGCGTGCGCGGTGACGCGCCGGCGTCATGTGCCCGCTCAGGCTTCGGCAGCTCGCGCAGTGCTGCGCCTGGGCTGAGAATCTGCTGGCGTAGGACCGCTGGGCGCCGCAGTCGTCGCAGACCCAGGTCCCGCAGGCGGGGCATTCGGGGTGCGTGGCGCTCTGGGGTTCCTCGGTTGTTGCGGCATTCGACATGGCGTTGCACCCTTCGTAGGACGTGTGTGAGGTAGTGACGTGTCAGCCCGCGTCGCTGATGTATTGCCGCACGACGTCGTAGAAGAGCGCAGCCTCCACCGGCTTGGCGAGCAGCACCCCCGTGAGAGCTGCCTTGTAGACAAGGGACCGCGGATAGAACTGCCGCCGCTTGTCCAGCTGGATCACCGTCGTTCCGTGACGGATGTCCTTCCGGCGGCCTTTGTACACGACCCAGTGCGCTCCGGGAACGTGTCCCAGGACGACCTCGGCGACGTAGGCCTGGACCTCGTCGATCAGGCGCAGTTGTTGCCGGGTGACAGGGGCGTGCGTCTCGACGCCGTCTCCAGCAGGTAGAACCAGAGGATTCCACCAGGCCGGAATCCAGGACGTCGGCATCGGCTCGGCTGTCTCCGGGAGGTGCTCCAAGAACCACGAACCGATGCCTCGGAGGCTCTCGATGCTCGCGTCTGCTTCGGGGCCGCCGGTTTTCCGGAGGTGCTCGCGGATGCGGCCCTGCGCATCGCCGATCCCGTCCAGATACGCATAGTGTGCTCGGGCGATCTCCTCTTTCGAGGCGTACATCAGAATCAGCATGCGGTCTTGTTCCCCATTAGTACGATCCCCCCGGATAGTTAGATGGCGCAGTGCAGCGTCACGGCTGTGCCTTGATCCTCCATGGCACCTCTGACGCGCGGGCTGGTCGAATGCCCGGCTGCTACGTTCTATTCCAAGACGATGACTTCGTACCCGCGAGTGCCGGCCCAGGTCTGAGCGTCAGCCACAACGTTGTCCCGGCTCGCAACGGCTGCGATTCCGGTGGAGTCCTTGTGCGAGGCCGTGGTCGCCCACAGCATCTCGTAGCCCCAGTCGGCGGTTGCGCTTGCGGTGTTGTAGACGAAGACGACTTCCTTGCCGGTGGCGTCGGCAACGGCGTCAGCGTTGTTCATGAGGCTCAGAAGGACGCCGTCCTTCTCTGTTGTTTTCAACGCACTCATCAACGGGGATGCGCCGCTCTTGATCACAGCCACCACCTCAGTCGGCAGCGGCTGCGTCGGGTCGATCGTGACGACGCTGCCATCGGGCATCGTGTAGTCGCGCAGCGCGTTCTTGGCCAGCTGCTCCGTCTCGAACGCGGAGAGCGTGCCGTTGCCGTCGCGGTCGCCGGGGATCGCGGTCGGCGTGGGAGTCGCGCTGGCCGGCGCGGGGGCTGCGCCGGGGATAAGCCCGGCGACGTCACCGCTGGCGGGACTGCACCCGGTGAGGAGTGCGGCGAGCAGCAGTGCTGCGGTCGTGGTGAGGATGGTGCGTCGGAATTTGGTCATGATGGTTCCCCCCAAGGGATGTGTCGGTGCCCGCTCAGCGTATTGGCTGGCGGGGTGGTGTTTGCGGTGGTGCCGCGTGGTGTTGGCGGGCGGTTGCCTGACGAGCTCTATCCCGCAGAGATGACCGCGCCGTCGCGCGTGTAGACCCTGCGGCACCCAAAGCGTCGACTGCGGCCTGCGCCTCGTTGTGGCTCAGGCAGATCGTTGGACCAGGCGACGCCTGCTGTGAATACTGCTTCTGCACTCACGCGCAGCCAGCAGGTCTAGCGCACGTACACCACCGCGTACTCGCTCGCGTTGTCCCGGCCAGCAAGGAACGCGTCAACGGCGCCATGCGCGGCAGCCTCGTCGTCGAGCAGAACCCCGGCAGCTGGGCCGCCGGAGATGGACCACTTCATGGTCTTGACCTCATCGTAGGAAGTCGCGTATCCAAGCGCATGCAACGCGATAATGACGCGCTTACCCGTGTTCTTGGCGATGAAAAGCTGAGCCGAACCGAGAGCGGCGTCCGCGCCTTCCTCGTCAGCGAGAATGTCGACGAACGGGGCGAGCGTGGCGGCAGTCTTCGCGTCCATGTCAGCCTGCACGTTGGCTGGCAACGGTTCCGTCTTGCTCACGACGACGAAGGTGCCGTCGGCCATCGGGTACGCGCGCTGGCCCTGGCCGGCTTTCAGGAGGACGTCCGCCTGAGCGGCGTCGACAATGTCGCCGGTTGCTGCTGTGGCAGCGGCTGCGTTCGGTGTAACCGCGGGCGACTCAGCAGCTGCGGTCGGCACCAGGCCGCCCAGGGCGCTGGAGCCGCTAGCGCAGCCGGTGAGGCCCGTAGCGAGCGCGAGCGCGACGCTCGCGCCCAGGATGGTGCGTAGGAATGTGGTCATGGTGGTTCCCCCAGAAGAATGTGATGGTACCCGCTCAGCGTATTGGCTGGCGGGGTGGTGTTTTTGCGCTTGGCGCGGGTGCAGGGTTCGGGTGCAGAGTGCAGAGTGCAGGGTGCAGGGTGCAGGGTGCAGGGTGCAGGGTGCAGGTGCAGGGTGCAGGGTGCAGGTGCAGGGTGCAGGGTGCAGGGTGCAGGGTGCAGGGTTCGGGTGCGGGGTGCGGGGTGCGGGGTGCGGGGTGCGGGGTGCGGGGTGCGGCGCCGCGCTCCGGCGGTGACCTGCTGCGTTACGCGGGACGCGAGTCGATGATGAACTGCATCATCTCAGTGGCCTCGCCGGTGTCGAACAGGGGGGCGAGGAGCTGGTTGAATTCGAGCTGGCGTCTGGCCGAGATGGAGATCGCGTCGTAGCTGTTCTGCATCAGGTGCCCGGCCATCATCAGCTTCGCGGTGCGCTTGTTGCCGTCGAAGTAGAACTGTCGCCTCGTCGCGGCGCAGAAGTACGCGATGGCCTGCTCGCGTGGGTCTTCAACATCTTCAAGGAGATAGGCCCTCAAGCGAGAGAATTCTCGCTTGAGGTTCGTGCCATTCTCGCCGGGCTCCGAGGCGTGGAAGGTTCCGAGGGAGCCGATGCTGACGTGTCCGCCACCGCCGGCTGAGCCCTCGCCGCGGAAGTGACCCGACTCGATCGCCTCATATACGGCGACCTTGGCATGGATCTCATCGCTCGTTGCCTTGTCGAGGTGGAATTTGCTGGTACCAACAAGCTCGTCGGTGAGGTTGAACCCCTCGTTGAGAGCGAGAATCTGGTCCTGGTCCGCGATGCGGTGCCCGGTGACGGTGATGCCTTCGAGGAGGGTCTGCACCTCAGGGAGCGTGTACGGGTTGCCTTCTAGCGCGGCAGCGTCCCAGATGTACTCCGGCAGGGATGCGCGGAACCGACTGCGCGCGCGGCCCACAGTTGAGCGCTCGAGAAGCGACCAATCGACGGCGGACCGATCCCAGGTGATGCCGGTCTCCTCGAGCTGGACCTGCGTTGCCGAGGAACTGAGAGAGGTACGGGGCGCCGGCGGCCGGCCGGTAGCGCTGGCCGGCTTCGGTCTCGGCTGCTTCACGAAGCGGTCAGCGCTGACAGCCCAGGCTCTGTGCTCAGCTGGGTTGTTCTGAGGCTTGCTGGTCTCATCCATGCTTCACCAGCTCCGGGCGATGCGCTCTGCGGCTATTCCGAGGGCGCCTCTGATGCCGAAGGCGTCGAGCAGACCCTGGATCGGAGCCGCGAGCTTGATCTTGCCGTCCTCCCACGAGTCGACCTCGACGCCGGCGGTGTACTCGGCGATGATGAGGTTCGCCTTGTTGGGGCGAACCGTCTCCATGTTGTCCAGGAGTCGCGCGAAACGGTGAGTATCTGCGGTGTGCACGATGTACGGGCAGGCGCTGGTGCCTGGCAGAGCACCGCCGTACAGGGCCCCCTCGTCATCCGGCACGCCGATTCGGTCGATGACAGCAGCGCCGGAAATCAGCCATTCTTGCTGGGAGAAGTCGCCGGCCGAGGCGAGCTTGAGCTCAGTAACGTGGCCGCGCAGAAACACAGTGCCGGGTCGGTGCAGAAGGCTCGAGCTCTGCCCGGCCTGCGAAACGATGTCCACCGGGTTGCCGTCTGGCACCCACCGGCGAAGACGCTCGACCCATTCGTCGACTTTCTTCGCCTCTCCGGTCGTCCCTGTGGTCAGAAGGTATGAAGCCTCGTACAGCGGATCAAGGATCACCCGAGCTGCCCGTGCCGCATCCGGGTCTGACAGCGGCGCCAGGGAGAGCACGAGCTCAAAGCCTGCGGCCAGGGCAAGCTCGCGGACGGTGCCAATGGCTGGGTCGACGAGGCCATCGCGTACCCGGTACTGCGTCGACCTCGCGAGCCCAGACCGCGCCGCGAGGGCGGACTTGGACAGCCCGGACCCCTCGATGATCTGGTCGATGATGCGTTGCATATACGCAACTATATCTCGATATGTTGCGAGAACGCTACATAGCCCGCTTGCTGTCGCATTTATGCTCCACGCTGATAACTTTATCAGGCAACTCGGTTTGGGTGCGGTGCAGCGTTCTGTTCTCTGTGCCCAACAGGTGCCGGCGCTTGAGGAAGGCGTGGTCGAACGGCTCAGGCACGGCTCTTAACTTCTATTAATCTGTATTAATTCTATGAACAAGCAGGGCGCTTCGGGCAGGAACCACAGAGTCTGGCAGCTGCCGCGCACTCAGCGGGTAATCGTCGCGGACTTGCTCCGGCGCAAGCCATACTGCGCGTCATCGGACCGGTTCCGGGTCCAGCCGGGTGCCCGGGCGGTGAGCGGCTCAGCTGCGCTCACCAGGGACCCGGGCCGGGAGCGGGTGTAGAGCCATTCGCCCGACGCTGTGGCGACAGTCGTGATGCGCCGGGTGAATGCCTTCTTCAAAAGGGGCGTGTCCGCCGGGAACTCTGCGTGCATCCAGTCTGCGTAGAGCGCGAACAGGAAATCGCCGGCAGGAAGTCCCAGGCGAAGCGTTCAGCGAAGGCTTGCCAGAACGAGAGGATCTGCCCGTCGGCGGTGGCGTTGGCCAGCCAGGCTGCGGTGGCGGCGGGCTTCGCGCTGGACTTCTGCTGGGCGGCAGAGGCCGACGAGGATCGGAGGGCCGCGGCGATGGCCGGCCAGGAAGCGGCGTGCTCAGAATCAGCGCGCAGCTCGGCGACACAGGTGCGGCGCATTTCGTCGATGCAGTCGCGGGCAGCGCTCAGGGCAGCGAGCTCAGCGAGGGTTGCCGGGCTGTCGGTGCTCAGGTTGTTCAGCTCCGCGAGGGCGGTTCGGAGTGGGTGGTCGCTGTGGTGCATGGAGCAATCTTCCCCTCTTGGGGGCCACAGCGGGTGCCGGGTGTGCGGTTGTCAGCGACGAGTCAGGCTTTGACGCCGATCGGTGCTGTCGCCCTCTGTCACCGGCCCGACGCGGAGGAAGCCGTACTAGGCCTTCTCGAGGTCGGTGACGGACCACGCAGGCACGCGTGCGCACAAGGGTTCCGGAGCGCCGAGCAGCGACGCAGCACGGAGCCGGGTGTAGCGCCATTCGCCCGTTGCGGTGGCCGCGGCAATCGGCTTCAGCCTTCCGGTGAATGCCGTTCGTCCAACCGGCTGTTCTGCCGGGAACTCAGCAGTCATCCACGCCACATACAGGGCGTGCACGAAGCTGACGGGAAGGAAGCCCCAGGAGAACTGCTCGGCGATCGAGAGCCAGAACACGAGGATACGTTCGGTGGCGGGCGCGTTGTACTTGACGCCTGTTTTGCCCAGGGCTGTACCAGCGCCGGTGTTGGCGACAGCGACCTCGGAGCCGTATCGCTGCCTGGCGGCAGCGACCGACGGCGTTCCGAGCACGTTGGCGATTTCTGACCAGGCGATCGGCGGATGATCCTCGCGCAATTGGACCACGCAGTCGCGCATCAGTTGGTCGATGCAGTCGCGGGCGGTGCTCAGGGCGGTGAGTTCTTCGAGTGAGGCCGGACGATCTGGGCTCAGGCAATGCAGCTCAGCGATGGCGGTGCCAAGGGCCTGTTGAGTGATGCGCATGGTGATTTCATCCTTCATAAGGGGTACAGGCGTGTACCGTACTGGCGTTTTCTTCCATCGAGGGGTCGCGGATCGTTTTTCAGAATAAATACGGTCCGGGCTCGCGGGGCAGATTGCCTGGTGAGAGTGTGTATTTGAAAACACAGGTACCGGCGATTGTTTTTCTGAAAATCAAATACGGTCCGCGTTCTCAGGCGTCTTTTGCCTGTTTTCTCTTTGATTTACTGAATAAAGAAAGAGAGAAAGAGAGAGATGTACCGTATGTACCGCACGGACCGGGAAACCCTACACACACGCGCATGCGCATGCGCACACACAGGGGTTCCTTCGATAACGCGGTACATTCGGTACATTGAGCTTTCAGCCGTGATCAGGTGGCAAAAAAGCGGACCGTATCGCCTTTTCATCGCCGGTACCTGTTCGCATCGTACTCAGCCGTCTGAGCGAGCTATTACGGCTCTCATCAGGGGTTTTAGTGGCGTCGACGTGCTGTGACCGCGGACCGTATTTGGAAGTTCCGTCGCGGTACTTCTTGCCTGAGGGCATGTTTTCACCCTCAATCAGCCGCACTGGCGTGCTCACCGGTCCGAGAGCGAGCCTCAGACGAGCGAGTCGAGGTAAACCCGCACGGTCGCCGTGCCCGGCGCGATCTCGGTGAGCCCGTGGTCGACGATCGTGATGATCGAGGCGTCGTCGGGGCCCGCTGCTGCGTAGGCAGCGAAGCCGACCTCGCCGATGTTAAGCCCGGGATCTTCAGCCCAGGCCAGGCGGGTGCTGAAGGGTTGCGCGAGCAACCAGGCACCCAGCGCATGCGCCACCTGAGCGGCGGTCTTGCCCGTGGACATCGCCACATCAGAGTTGATCTCGATGTGCGGGGTCACGGCGCCGAGGCGCTGGAAGCGGTCAGCGTCGTGGGCGAGATCCAGGCCCGAGACTTGGAGCTTGCTGATCTCGCGGGGGCTGTCGTCATAGCGCGCCGGCACGAACGCAAGAGCGACAGCGTCACCGACGGTGACCTCGGCGTGTTCGAGCCCCAGGGCACGGATGCGCTCGAGCTCGATGGGGCGCTTGACGCGCTGCACGCTCTTGGTGAAGCTGCCGCTGAGCCAGCTGTGCCACGGATTGCTGCCGAGGTCGGCATGCACCATGGCGAGCCCGGAAGCGAGCGCCGCGGCGGCGATGGTGTCGAAATGCGTGGATGGTTGGACGACGATGGTCTGGACGAGGTTCATGGCGACGCTCACTTTCTGGTGTCAGGGCTGGTAGCCGCTTTCGGTGGAGGGGTCGTGTTCGGGTTCATCGCTCAGCCCGTACGGGTCGAGCTTCATGGTGCGCAGTTCTGGATTGCGCGCGTGCAGCTCGGTCACGGTCGCGGGCGCTCCGGGTGTCTCAGCTGCGACGTGCACGCCGCGCCGCATGCAGCCCTCTGCTGAGCGATCAGGCTCAATCAGCTTGCCCAGTACATTCGCGAGGTCTGAGGTCGCCTGCTGCGTGCTGACGCCGTCCTGGCCGCGGATGCGCTGGTGCTCGAAGCGAGCATCGACGAAGGCCTGGTAGACGGAGTCCGGGTGGTGCGGTGAGAGGCGCGTGACGTCGAGCGTCCAGCCGGCATGCTCGGCGAGCTGCTCGAAGAACACAGTCTGCGATCGGGTATTTCCCTCGCGGAAGGAGTGTGCGTGGTTCACCTCACCCCAGAATCCGGCAAGCTTCTGCGTGAATTCGGCTTGGCCGGCGATGCCGCGCAGCCGGCGCTCGGCGGCGAGACGGGTGTACTGCTCCCGGAGCAGAGCGGGCATCTCGGCCGGCTCAGCGTACGCGGTGCCGTGCTTCTGCATCGGCACGTTGCGGGGCTCACCCGCCCAGGCGTAGACGTCCTGGAACAGGTGCTTGTGGATCTCGCGCATGTGACCGAAGGTGAACGAGCCTGGGATCGGCGCTGTGCTCAGCTCGGCGATGCGGGTGGGGACGTAGAAGTTCTCGGCGTCGTTGAGGACGCGCTGGTCCGCTGAGCCCTGGGGCGAGCGGGCACTACGGCGTATCAGGTTGCTGATGACGCTGGTTCCGACGATGTAGTCCTGCTCGCGCGGATCGACCCGCGTGCTCACGAGTGCGGAGTGCTGTCGTGCTGGTCGAGCGCCAGGTGCTGACGGCCGAGCTTCCGAGCTTCGTCACCGGTGATCTCACCGGCAAGCTGCTGCCTGACCAGGTCGCGCAGGTAATTGTCTTCGAGGGTGTGCCCGGCGGATCCGTTGATGCCGTCGATGCGGGCCATCTGCTCGTCGATCTCGGTTCCGCTGAGCTTTCTGGTTGCGTCGTTGCTGTCAGCCATGGCTGGCCTTTCGTTCGGTGAAGGAGGTGCGTAACGAGAAGAAACCCCCGAAGAGCAGATGCTCCCCGGGGGTTTCAGGTTGGGCTCACCACCCGGTCGGTGGTGTGGCCCGGTCCTCACCCTACCGTTGGGTAGACCGAGGTGATTGTTGCGGCGGGCTGCGTGGCTAGCAGGGCTTTGATCCGCCCATGCCGTTGGAGGTCATGCAGCCGGGGCCACTGGCACCAGGACCGATCTGGCCGCCACCGCTGGGGCGAGCAGGAGCAGGAGCAGGAGCAGGAGCCGGAGCAGGAGCGGGGGCGCTGTACGAGCCTCCGCCGCTGGACGACCCACCACCGGAGCTGTAACTGCCGCTGGAAGAACCCCCGCCGGAGTAGCTGGATCCGGTGTCAGAGTTGTTCGAGTACGAGTTCTTGGCTGCTTGGGCGTTGGCTGCCACACGGGCTGCTTCTGCGGCTTCAGCTGCCACTCGGGCAGCCTCGGCTTCCGCGGCGACGCGCGCAGCCTCGATCTCGGCGGCGACGCGCGCGGCTTCGATCTCCGCGGCGATGCGGGCAGCTTCGTCGGTCTGGAAGGCAGCGAAGTCGGCGGTCAGTGCCTCGACGCTCAGGTCGAGCGCCTTGGCGGCTGTCTTGGCGCGGGTGGCGGTAGCAGTCAGAGCCGCAGCCTGGTCGCGGCCGGAGCACTTGGTGTCGACCTTGATCTTCACGAGTGCAGCGCGGGCCGTGGTCGTCTCGGCGATGTGTCCGGTGCCGTCGACGCGAGCGTCGACGGCGTCAACACCGGCGACGGCTTCGACACCCTCACTGGCCTCGACGGCGGGCACAGCCTTCACGGCCTCGACACCCGAACGGGCAGCGTAGTCGGTGCTGGCTCCAGCACTGGCGCTGGTCCCAGCAACAGCCGGCAGGTCGAGCACCTTGACAGCCGCCAGCGCCGCGTCGGCCGCGGCTGTGGCTACTTTCGCGCTCGTGGCAGCACTGGCGCCGTCCTTGAGGGAAACCGCACACAGGCGGCTCGCCTCTTCGGCGCTGGCGTTGGCCACGCTCACCGAGGTGAGCGCTGCCCCCGGCGATGAGCACCACGGTGGCGAGCATGGCGAAGAGCTTCTTGCGAGGCATCTTTGCTTTCGTGGCGGGTGCCTTGGCGTCCGGGGCGCTGGGGGTGATCTTGTCGGTCATGGTCTTCAGACCCCTTTCTGGGTTGTCGTGCTGGATGGGTGGTGGCTGGTGTTCTGGCGCGCACTGAAATTCATGCGCGCGAAAGCGAGCCGGCAGTTCTTACTGTCGGCTATGCACCGAAGCCCGGACAGGGGGTCCAGAGACCATTTCCTGCGGTCTTGGCGTCTTTCTGTGTGCTCGTGAGGTAACCGGACGCCTCGTCGGCCGCGAGGTGCGCGAAGCCCGCGCGACCTGTGGACTCCGAATAAACCGGGCACCGATACAGGTCGCAAGTGCGATCCCTCACGGTTCAACTCGCCCGAAGGCACATAGAAGAGCAAAGCATCTTGGCCCACGGAAGGCTGTTTAGGCGAGCTTCTGAGCCAGCACCCATCCGAAGGCCACAAGGCCAAGTAGCCCAACGACGATACCGGCTATGGCGGTGCCGCGACCGGTCACCTTCTGTCGCCCGTCCAAGTCATGAGACTTCGCCAGTCCAATAGCGGAAAAGATGATTCCTAGAATGCTCAGAATCGCGAAGGGATTGATGAGAAAGCCCAAGAGGGCAAACACGCAGCCTGCGTACGCGAACGAGTTGTTTCTACGGACCTGTCGGTCTTTTTCGCCACGAGTGAGCTTCGGGGCCAGCGCTATGGTCGCGCGGTAGTGGTTCGCCATCGGCACGTATTCCTCAGGCGCTGAGGTACTCGCGCCGCCGTAGTGGTTCGCCATCGGCACATACGCCTCAGTGCTCGCCGTGCTCGCGTTGTTAGCAGCTGCTACTGGGACGCTTTGAGGGTTAGCCTGCCTGTGCTCAGTCCAAACCGTGCCGTCCCACCACTTCAGGTGAGTCGAATCCGTGGGATCGACATACCAGCCAGGTTCAGGAACGGTCATGGTGCCCTTTCGATTTCGGGCACAATGATTTGCCCCCAAACCTCAGTCTATGAATAGCGCAATCGCTCCAGTAGCCCCCGTGCTTGGGACAACAACGTACTCGGCCTCTCAACAGTGAGATCTTCCAGAGTCGCGGAATCCATGAAAGCCGCCGGCGGAGGCGTCATCGTCAACGTGTCGTCGACTGCGGGACTCGTGGGCTACTCCAACTCGAGCGCCTATGTTGCTAGCAAGTGGAGAGTGCGCGGCCTCACCAAGGCAGCGGCCCTGGATCTCGCGGCAGACCACATCCGTGTGGTCTCGGTCCACCCGGGCGGCGTCCGTACACCGATGATCGCCAGTATCTACAACCCGGAGGCATTCGCGAAGCAGCCGATCCCCCGGGTCGGCGAGCCGGACGAAGTGGCGAAGCTGATCCTGTATCTGGTCGCCGATGCCACCTACTCCACGGGCACCGAGTTCATCATCGATGGCGGTTCCACGGTTGGGCAGGTGCTGAACGTGTAGGTGTCAGGACCGACCAGAGCACCAGGATGTCGGACGCACTCAGAGCGATTCATCTTCACCGGACAGCGGGTTCGCGGGCGTCGTTGAACCCGCGATCGCTTGAAGGTTCGCGACGAGCCCGGCCAGTCCCGCTTCGAAGGCGACATCGGCCCGGTCGCCTGCGAGCCCGCCGCGGTGGAGCGCACCGTGGAGGGCCGGCTGCTCTTCCGGCTGCGTGACCCAGGCCAAGACGGGGGACGCGGCATCCATCGCCGAGCCGAGCAGATAGCTGTCGATCACCGAGACCGCGACGATCACGGCGCGGGGATCGAGCCCCTGGCCGGCCAGCAAGGCCGCGAGGCGTTCGTAGACCTCGAGGGTCGCCCCATCTGTCACCGCCGCGCCGACGAAGATCGGAACTGCCTTGGCGTGCTGCGCGAGCGCCGTGCGGTAGATCCGCGTCCAGCGCACCACCTGCTCCTGCCAGGTACCCTCGCCGGGGGGAAATCCGTCACTGGCGAGAACGTCAGCGCTGATGAGTGACCTCATACCGTTGATGATCTCCGGCCGGCCGCGCACATGGTGGTAGATCGACGACGGGCTCACCTTGAGCCGTCGCGCCAGACGCGGCAGGGTGAAGTCTCCCCACTCGTCGACGAGTTCGAGCGCGGCGCGGCAGATGTTTTCCGGGGAGAGCAGCGGGGTGGCAGGCCTACCCACGGTTAGAAGACGATCACGCTGCGGGCACGTTCACCTCGCCGCATCGCGTCGAATGCCTCGTTGACGTCCTCGAGCCGGATGCGGTGGGAGATGAGCTCATCGACCGGGAGTTTCCCCGCGAGGTACAGTTCGGCGATTCGCGGGAAGTCCCGCCCCGGCACGGTGGACCCGTAATTGGAGCCGATGAGCGACTTGCCGCTTTCAGCGAGGGCGAGGGCATCGATGGCCACCGGCGTGTCCTGCGGCGGGAGTCCGACGATGACCGCCTTTCCGCCGGGAGCGATGAGCCCCGGCAGCGACTCGATCGTCTCCACGCGGCCGATCGCCTCGAAGGCGTAATCGGCTCCGGTGCCGGTGAGCTCCCGCACGCGCTCAGCGAGGTCGGGCCCGGCCACGAACGTGTGGGTCGCGCCCAGACGGCGCGCGGCCTCGAGCTTCTCCTCGCTGCGGTCGACAGCGATGATCGGGTTCGCGCCGACGAGCTTCAGGGCCATGATGATCGACAGGCCGACTCCTCCGCTGCCGACTACGACCGCGGAGCACCCAGCCTCGACGACTGCGTCATGGGTCACCGCCCCGAAACCGGTCGCGATCGAGCATCCGATCAGGCTGGCAACGTCGAACGGAACATTCTCGGGGATGCGGACGGCGCCGGACTCGGGCACCACCGCATACTCGCACATCGACCCCACGGCGAGGTAGGGGAAGACCCGCTCCCCGTCGATCGTGAGAGCGGTGCTGCCGTCGGGGAGCACGCACTCCTCCGCCCGGCTCCCGGTGCACACATAGGCCTTGCCCGACACGCAGGCGACACACCGGCGGCACGGGTAGAACCAGGACAGGATCACGTGGTCCCCCACCGCGACGTCGGTGACACCCACGCCGATCGCCTCCACGGTTCCGGCGCCCTCGTGCCCCATGACTGTGGGCGAGGGCAGGGTCCAGTCGCCATCGAGTACGTGACGATCAGACCCGCAAACCCCCGAGGCACCCATGCGCACCAGCACCGCACCGTGCCCCGGGTCGGCGACCATAACGGTCGCTATCTCGAGCAAGTGGGACGAGCCGTCGTGCACCGCTGCGCGTGCGAGGCGCGTCATGCCTTCTCCCCCAGTACCGTCGAGGCCTCCGCCACTGGAGCGCCGGGGACGAAGTCACCGATGCCGCGTCGCTTGTAGAGCAACGTGGCCAGCACGAAGTAGACCACTCCACCCACGACCGCGGCGGGCAGCGAGGCTGTCGTGTACGAGAAGAGCGGATGCGTGTCGAGGGTGATCGGGTTGTAGATCCAGAGATAGAACGCGGCCCCGACGACGACGGCAACCATTCCCGCCCAGTTCACTCCGCCGCTGAAGTGGTACGCGCTTTCCCGGCCGGGCCGGTACAGGTCTCGCAGTGAGACTCGCTGCCGACGCAGCACGAAGTAGTCGGCGATGATCGCGCCGCACATCGCCGAAAGGAACGCCCCGCTCAGTGTGACGAAGAGCATGAACTTGTCGTACATGAATCCAGGGAAGAAGGTCAGTAACGCCGGCAGCACGAAGAAGGCGGCACACAGCCACGCCCATCTCACCCGTGACAGAAGATTGCCGCTGGCCTGCCTAATCGCGAGCACGGTCGAATACACGATGGATGAGCTACTCGTGACGTTGGCGAAGGCGATGAAGATCAGGATGAACGCGCCGAGAACCGGGCCTCCGAATGGCAGCATCCACACCGTCGGGTCGGAGTCCCCGAGGGTCAGTGCAGCAGCCATCCCCACGATCTGGGCGACAAGGGTCGCGATGAGCAAGCCGCCGTAGGCGGGCCATAAGGCCGCTTTCGGCGAGCGAGTCAGCCGGGCGAGCGAACCCATTACCGGGTACCACGACACACCGACCCCGGCGTTGAACTCGACGGCGAGCATGAAGTTGAGCCGGTCGTCATCAAAGGGGGCGAGAGGGGCGGCCGTGAAGAGAGTGTCGATCGAGGTGTTGAGGACGAGGTAGACCATCAGGAACAGCGTCACGATGAGCAGCCCAGGCGCGATGAACTTGTTGAAGCGGCCGATCGTGACGGGCCCGCGGGAAAGTATCCACCAGGAGACAACGATCGCGACAAGCGCGAAGAGGGTCACCAGCAAGCTTTCGGGCCCTAAATCGGCGCCGAAAGCCGAGTTCGAGACCTGGGTCACGGCACGGCCAACCATGATCGCCAGCAGCGACGACCAGCCCATCTCGGTGATCAGAATGACTGTGAAAACAAGAACGCCTACGCCCACGACACCGAACACGGGCCGCAGCAGGGTGTACTGCTCGACGCCGTAGCGCTGGCTCGCGACGACGCTCGCGAGAATCATGAAGCACAGGCCGATGGCGTTGCCGATGATCATCGCAGCGACGCCCTGCTGGAAGCCCACCAGCAGCGCGGTGAACCCACCGACCAGAAAAGCCCAGGTGGCGATCGCCAGCGCCACGTTGACGCCCGTGAAGTCCGCCGCGTTCCAGATGCGTTCCTTGTTCAACAGCGGCAACGAGCCGAGGGAGGCGGAATCGGGTTCGGCTCCACCGTTGCGTGCGTCGCGGACGCGCTGATTCGTCACAGTGCCAGCACCAGAACGCCAAGCAGCGTGATCATGCCGGCGACGCCGACGAAGACCCAGAGTTCCGCTCCCGTCAGCGCGCTACGCGCGGGATCATCCCTCTCGATCGAATCGATGACGCCAAGTCTGCTCTCCAGCTCGACGGCGATTCTCGCATCCGTTGAATCCATGATTGGCTCCCCGTGTAATCGAATGTCATTCGGTTTTGGTCAATAGTGGCGGTCGATGGGGTGCCTGTCAATTAGTATTCGCTGTACGGCGACTGACGTGGACGTCTATCGCCCGGCAACCGAGTGACCGACGCTGGTGAGAGATAGGGACGCAATGCTCAGGATTGCCGTTCTTCAGGGTGCTGCAAGAACCAACGCCGTCGCCGAGAACCTCGCGAAGATCTCCTCCTTCGCGGAGCAAGCGGCCCGCGAGGGAACCGACCTCCTCGTTACACCAGAACTTTTCGCCACCGGCTACGCACCGAGCCTCGTGAGACACTCCGACGGCGGCGCGGTACGAGCGGCACTTGCCGGGATCGCCCGGCAGCACAGCATTGCTCTCGTCGGCTCGAGCGTGGAGGCGGCCGGCTCGGATCTCCACATTTGCGCGTCGTTCTTCGACGACCAGGGCATCGAATTGACCCGATATCGCAAGGCTCACCTGTTCGGCCCCGACGAGAAGGAGTCCTTCGCCCCCGGAAACGAGCTGCCGGAACTGGTGCCGTACCACGGTCTCACCATCGCACTCGGCATCTGCTACGACATCGAGTTCCCCGAATACGCCAGAAGCGCGGCTCGGCGCGGCGCCGACCTGCTCTGCATCCCGACCGCCGTACCCAGCACGGGCGATGTGGGCGGCGCCACGCTCGAGCTCAGGTACAACGCCGAGCGAATCTCGACCATGATGGTGCCGGTGCGCGCCCTCGAGAACGGCGTCTACATCGCCTATGCCAACCACACCGGCCCCGCATTCACAGGGCACAGCGGCATTGCGAGCCCCTACGGAACGTTCCTCGCCCTGGCGGCCGACGGCGAGCAGCTACTGACCGCAGAGGTCGATGAAGAGGAGGTACGCCGGGCACGCGGGATCAACACCTATCTCGAGTGCGTGCGAACCGATCTCTACCCGCCTCCGGGGTAGCGGCACTCGATGCTCCGCACGACTTCGCCACGTACCGAGTCCAGGCCGCCCCCATGCACAGCCCCTTCACGCCACCACGGACCTTGGCTCTGTGCCAATGAGGGCCGGCTTACGGGCAGCTGAAATGAACCGCGATCCAGAGCCACTGCACTCGGTCGTGCAGAGATGAACTCGAACAGAGAATATGCGGAATCATCGCCTATATAAAGACAAACATCATCGCCCTCGCCGCAACGTTGGGGACGACCGTCATCGGTGCGTTTGTGGGAGCATTCCTGAGCAGCCGTTTCGGCTACCTAACCGCTATCGATCAGGCAGCTAGCCGGAAGCGTCACTTCGATGAAGTACTGACCCTGCCTCATCGAGGAACCGATTGAGCCCGACACGTCCTCTCCTTCCAGACGTCATGTCTGGCCGGCTATGTCCCGCTAAATGGAGGTCAGCGTGTCTTTCTGCAGCCACTTGAGGCGTGCTGCGTGTCACAACCCACCAACAGGCTGGGGCTAGTGCATCACTCTGGGGGGAAAGATGGAAAATCAAATCGAGCCGGTCACCGACGGAATGGCTTTCACCGCCATTGAATAGGATCTAGCCCTTCATGGGGTGACCGGCTACGAGACGACAATGAGCTGGTTCGCGACGCGCTATAAGCAGGGCGAACGAACCGTTTACTCGCTTGATTTCTCTCCCGCCGAGATTGTCAGTCTCATCGCTCGTCCAGACCCCACACATGTCACACCTGGGAATCGAACTATTCGTCCGGCCCATGCCGCGTCCTTCGGAAAATACATCCGCGAGAAGAAGAGATGGACAGCCCTAGGGATGATCTTGCGCGCCCCTGCCATGTTCGACTTCGTGACGATAGCCAAAATTGCTGGAACCGAGTTTGGAAAAGTCTCCTTCGCCCGCCTTGCTCTGAGGGACATTCATATTCTCGATGGTCAACACCGAATCTTGGGGTTCCATCTCGCCCATCAGGCAATCACTGATGACCTCGACAAGGCACGTTCGGCCCTTGACTCTGCGCGTCGCGTCGACCCGAAAGGCAATGCCGAAGCGCACGCCAGGCAACGCGTGACAGAACTGGAAGCCCAGAGGAAGCGCTTGTCCGAGGAGCGCATTGCCGTGCAGATCTTCATAGAGAGTGACATGAAGGAATACCGTCAGATGTTCTTCGAGATCGCCGACAACGCTCTAGGTATTACCGCTAGCGTGAAGGCGCGTTTTGACGATGTGACAAATGCAGAAAAACCGGCCCTCACCTCTGGGCCGCAGCGAACAGTGGGCGTGCGCAGCGGTAATCCGAGTGACTGGATGGCAAACAGGTTTTGGTGCTCCCGCAGCGTTTGCTCTGGTTACGTCCCCGTGAGTGGTGTGGTTTCCCGCTCTTGCGTGTTGCTTCGTCAACGTGAAGAGCCACCGTGGGATGGTCAGTGAGTACCGATCAAAGNTGAAGAGCCACCGTGGGATGGTCAGTGAGTACCGATCAAAGAACTCACAAAGGACACCACACGATGGCTCTAGACCAGTCTGCCCTGCTCGACCTGCTGGGAGAACTCAAACTCACCGATGTCACCGACCGCATCCGCGTCGCGACCGAAACCTTGTATCAAGAACTGATCGATGCGGAGGCTACCGCGTTCATCGGTGCAGCCCCGTTCGAACGCCCCGGCGACCGCACCACCCACCGCAACGGCACCCGAGCGCGCACCCTGACGACCACAGCCGGGGGCCTCGACCTGAAGATCCCGAAGCTGCGCGCCGGCTCCTTCTTCCCGGCGCTCCTGGAGCGTCGCCGTCGGGTCGACCAGGCGTTGTTCGCTGTCGTGATGGAGGCCTACGTTCACGGCGTCTCGACCCGAAAGGTCGACGACCTCGTCAAGGCCCTCGGAGCTGACACCGGGATCTCGAAGTCGGAGGTGTCCCGGATCTGCGCAGGCCTGGACGCCGAGGTGGCCGAGTTCCGCGACCGCACCCTCGCCGCGCAGGACTTCCCCTACGTGTTCCTCGACGCCACCTACTGCAAAGCCCGCGTCGGCCACCGGATCGTGTCCCAGGCCATCGTCGTCGCGGTCGGGGTGGCTGCCGACGGACGCCGTGAAGTCCTGGGTTTCGACGTTGGTGACAGCGAGAACGAGGGCTTCTGGACGTCGTTCCTGCGGTCGTTGAAGACTCGCGGTCTCGACGGGGTCAAGCTGGTCATGTCTGACGCTCACACCGGCCTGAAGAAGGCCATCGGGACCGTGTTCCAGGGCGCCGGCTGGCAGCGCTGCCGGGTGCATTTCATGCGCAACGTCCTCGCCGTGGTGCCGAAGGGATCGCAGGAGATGGTCGCCTCGATCATCCGCACCATCTTCGCCCAGCCCGACCGCGAGCACATCGAGAAACAGTTCCGCGAGGTGACCACGATGCTCTCCCGCTCGCACCCGAAGGTCGCCGCGATGCTCGTCGACGCGCAACCCGACCTCCTCGCCTTCGCCGGCTTCCCGAGGCGGCACTGGCGCCAGATCTGGTCCACGAACCCGCTCGAACGGGTCAACAAGGAGATCAAACGCCGCACCGACGTCGTCGGAGTGTTCCCCAACTCCGCGGCCCTGTTGCGCCTGGCCGGGTCGGTCCTGATCGAGCAGCACGACGAGTGGGAAGCCGGCGAACGCCGTTACTTCTCCGAAGCATCCATGCTCGAGCTGGCCGTCATGAACAACCCCATCGAGGTCATCGACGAGGCGGTGATCCTCCCGGAACTCGCCGCCGCCTAAGCTAGAACAGCTGACCCGCACGGTGTCGAGAAATTCCACCACTCAGCGGGACGTGACCGGCAGGGCGTACATGTTCTCTGAGCTCGTATCATCAGATGAGAAGACCGTTGCGTCTCTCTCGTCATTCATCGGCCAAGCGGCCGCATCAAGTCTTGTTTCGCCAGCTTTCCTGGGCTTGCTCGCCCTATGTCGAGATGTTGATGTCAGGGTGGCGCTCACTGAGAATCCCCACCTGCGTCCTGACATCGCTGAGATGCTTGCGGCCGATCCCCGCGAGGAAGTGCGCGAAGCCGCCAGACAACGCACCGACTCAGCGCACACGCACGAAGTACTCACGTCATTGCGTGAAAGGGCAGATACGTCAGATGCCTTCACGAGAGCGCATGAGTCCAAGAGTGGCGACGAGCTGTCTTCCTTGGCTCGCCATTGGGACCCTGATGTTCAAGAAGCGGCGATCAGAAACCCTGCTCTCGGATCGTTTCACGCCCGCACCCTGGTCCGCGAGTGGGTCGCCCTCCTCACCATCGATGAAGACTCTCCCCCAGACTGGATCCACCTGACGGCAATCTTCTCGGCCGGAATTCCTAGCCCCCCNCCCCCCCCCCCCCCCCCCCCCCCGATTCCTAGTGGAAATCGCGTCCTCCGGCTGAGTAGTGCGCTCATACGCGCGCAGTCCATTCCGGAACAGGAGAAGCTGGATTTGTTGGAGTGGGTTGACTTCGCTATCCAGGTGCACCACCGGGGCGACGAAGACTATGTTTTTCAGCCGCAACAAGAGTTCGCCGAACTCGTTGTCGACGGCGTGATCACAGATCAAGCACTGATCGACATGTATGCGATTGGCTGGATCTGGTTCTTCGACGAGGATTCCCGTTCGGACAAGCGGTACGAGGACTTCGTTCGGGATCGATCGTGGAAGCAGAAGCGACGGCTGTTCGCCAAATTAAACCTTTCGGATTCCGCACTTCTTACCCTGCTCGACAGCGACACCCCCGCGTGTCAGCCTGTAGTGAGACAGTTCGTGTTTCAGTTTGTGTTTGACTACAGGCCGCGTTTTGGGCGGGGAATTGAGTGTTCAGTTGGATTTTTCAGAGTTGCCCGAACGAGTATCGAAGTATCAGCGATATAGCCCGAACGAGCGGTTGGCGGTCTTGGCCCGGTGGGACACGCTCCTTGAGCATGGCCAGCGTTCCACGTTCTGCCGCCAGCTTGGGATCAGGCCGAGCACGGTCTATGTGTGGGATAAGCAGCGCCGTGACGGGCTGTTGATCGTGTCGGATGCCCGTAAGAATAAGTACGTGATGAGCAAGGAAGAACGCGCCGATTATCGGCGGCTGCAGCGTGAGAACGAGCGGTTGAAAGCGCAGTTGGACCAGTCGGAAGCTGCGGTGGAGGTGCTGGGAAAAGCATCCGAGCTCTTGGGGGCTTTGGCCAAGAGCTCGCAAATCAAGGCACCCTCACTGCCCGAACAACCAGCGATCCCGCCGGCGTTCCAGAGCCGGAAGCGGGACGAATAAAGTCCCGCGCCGTCACCGATCTCGCCGTGACCGGGATGTCCGTGGTCCGGGCCTGCCGTCTGCTGGGTCACTCGCGGGCCTCGTTCTACCGTCACCGCCGCCCAGCGGTTGATACGCGGGTGCCGATGCCGCAGGCCGATCGTTGCCAGCCGGCGGCGTTGTCCCAGTCGGAGCGGGCGTCGGTGCTGGAGATCCTCAACCTCACCCCCTACGCCGGCTTGTCAGTGTGCCAGGCGTTCTACCGCTCGTGGGACGACTGCTACTACGTGGCGTCGAAGTCCTCTCGGTACCGCATCGCCCGCGCGGCCGGCCAGGTCGGCGATCGCCGTCGGCAGGCCACGGGCTCGCCCAAGAAGATCCCTGAACTGGTCGCCAACGGCCCGTCTCAGGTGTGGTCCTGGGACATCACGAAGGTTCGCGGCCCCGCCGCGGCCAATGGTTCCACCTCTACGTCATCATCGATATTTGGTCCCGCCGGGCAGTGGGCTGGCGGATCGAGAACTACGAAGACAGCGACCTCGCCCAAGACATGATCCAGACCGCCGTCACCGTGAACGGGAAAGCACCCGGCTATCTGCACTCCGACAACGGGGCAGCGATATGCAGCCAACCCGTATCCGTGCTTCTGGAAATGCTCGGCATCGGGAAGTCCTTTTCCCGGCCGAAAGTCTCCAACGATAACCCCTTCTCCGAAGCATTCTTCAAGACGCTGAAATACGACGAAGTCTTCCCGAGCTCCTTCCCCGACCTCACCACCGCCGAGGACTTCTGCCACTGGTTCTTCCGCGAATACAACCAGAACCATCGCCACTCCGGGATCGGCTGGCACACACCCGACAACGTCCACCACGGCCTCACCACCAGCATCAGCGCGGCCCGACGCAAACTCCTCGACCGCACCGCCACCGCACACCCCGAACGCTTCAACCACCGCCCCAAACCACCCGCCCTGCCCCGACGCGTCTGCATCAACGACCCGCACCAAAGAACCATCCCCAACCTGTCTCACACAGGTTGACAAATACCGACACTGCCCGAATTGCCTACGAAGCCGAAACAATTCTGGCCGAACGATGGGTCTTCCAATCGCGGGAGGACATTCGCAGCAATTACTGCGGGGCCATGCTGGAGAACCCGGCCACGAATGATGCAACTCTCCGTTGGCTCGTTGAGGCAGATTGGGGCCTTTGGCCCTGACCCCAGCGAGTGGACACCTCACAAGAGAGAATGTTCACTATGGCAAGATCACGTCGGGAGTTCACTCCTGAGTACAAAGACGAGGCCGTGAAGCTGGTCATCACCACCGGCAGAGCGGTCGCGACCGTCGCCCGCGAGCTTGGTGTTAACGAGGCCACACTGGGCCGGTGGGTGAGCGCGTTCAAGGCTCGCAACGAGACCGGGCAGACCGAGGTGACGGAGTCTGAAAGGGCCGAGCTGCTGCGGCTTCGGAAAGAAAACGCGGACCTGAAGATGGACAGGGCGTTCTTGAAAAAAGCGTCCATCTTCTTCGCCCAGGAAGCGTCGGATACGAGCGTCTTGCGTTCGAACTGATGCTGGCGGAGAAGACCAACTTCACCATCACCCGCATGGTCCGCCTCCTCGAGGTCTCCCGGTCGGGCTACTACGCCTGGGTTGGCCGGCCGCCGTCGCCGGCGTCGATTCGGCGGGTGCATATCGAGCGGAAGGTCACCTTCTTCCACGGTGATTCCGACGTGGTCTATGGGGCCCCGCGGATCTTGGCTGATCTCCGCGCGGACGGGGAGATCATCTCTCGCAAGACCGTCGCCGTGACCATGCGACGACTGGGTTTGGCGGGCATTTGTCCGAAGAAAGGGAAGACGACCACGATCATCGATCACGCTGACGCTTACCCGGTCGACGCGGTGAAACGGAAGTGGGATACCGGGGCGCTGAACCAGGTCTGGGTGGGCGATATCACCTACCTGAGGACCTGGGAGGGGTGGGTGTATTTAGCGACCGTCATCGACGCCCACAGCCGCCGCGTCATCGGCTGGGCCATCGCCGACCACATGCGCACCGACCTCATCCAGGACGCCCTCATGATGGCCATGGTGATGCGCGGGGACCGCCCGGCGACGGTGATCTTTCACTCGGACCGCGGCACCCAATACGCGTCGGAGCAGATCACCGAGTTCGCTGCCGCACATGGCATTACCCAGTCGATGGGATACACCGGAATCTGCTGGGACAACGCAATGGCCGAGAGCTTCTTCGCGAACTTGAAAACAGAGTTCTACTACCGTCGCATCTGGCCCACCCGGGCCCGAGCGATCCGCGACGTCGCGGCGTGGATCGAGGACCACTACAACCGCCGCCGGCGGCACTCCTCGATCGGGCATGTCACCCCGGTGGACTTCGAGATGCAATACTCGTCCCAGGCCGCAGAGATCCAACTCGCCGCTTAACCCGTGTCCACTCTCCGGGGTCAAGGCCAGTCGTGGCGTTTTTCACCGCTGCAGGGTTCTCGCCATGGTGTCGTCTCACCAGGCAACTGTGAATGTCCGAAGTCGTCTGCACAGTAGTTTGATCTTCCGGCGTATCCGTACCCGTGTGGACGACTGGCATGTTATTCCATAGTCCGGTGCACGACGAAGCCGTCGCTGAGGACCGGGTTCCTGAGCGTGGTCTGCTGATGGTCCCCGATGAGGGGTGGGCGCTGGCGGTACGCCGGGCAGAAGCCTGCAGGTTCGAGCGCGCGATCTCCGGTGACCGTTCAGCTCGATGACGGGACCACGACCGTCACCGACCCGCGTCTCACGCGTAAGCGGTGTCGAAGAAGGCGAGTTCGAGGTCGACGACGTGCTCCCACACCGCGGTGAGGCGGTCCCGCTCGGCAGAATCCTGGGGGAAGACGCGATCCAGCTCGTCGAGGAGGAACTGCACCCATTCCTGGAAGTCGGTGCCGCGGTGGAGGTCGATCCACTCACGGTGGACGAAGCGTTCGGGCATCTGCGCCTCGCGCTCCCCCCAATCGAGGTAGAGCCATTCGGCGATGACGAGGATAACGAGCAGGTGAGGGTAAGACTGTGATCGGGTCGCCTCGGTCATCACCTGCCTGAACGCGGTAGTGGCGGGAGTGAGTTCGGGTGCGGTGCGTTCGGACTTGGGAACTCCGAGCTCGTCGAAGGACTGCTGGAAGTAGCCCTCCTCGTCCGACGCGAGCATGCCGAGCTGGCGGGCGAGACGCCGTTTGGCGGGCACCTCGTCCCCGTACGCGACACATGCTCCGAGCATGGAGAGGAAGGCGTCGAAGAACTGGTGGTCCTGCACGAGGTAGCCGATGAGGACCTCGTCGTCGATCGCGCCGGCGGAGAGCTCCCTGACGAAGCGGTGGTCGACGGCGGCGTCCCACGCCTCGGCCACCGCGGCGCGGAGTTCCGCGATGTGGCCGTTCGGGTCGACGGTGATGGTAGCGATGCCGGGTGCAAATCGGTGAGCGTCGGTCATGAGCATCTCCTCTGTCAGATTGTGCGCTGCCGTCCTTGGCAGGGCGCGTCGACAGGGGAGGATGTCCGGCGGGTGCAATCGCAAGCGCGAACGCATAGGTGGATGTTCACAGGCGAACGGTCACCACACGACTTCCTCCGCCGGTGCTAACCGGTTCAGGTTCAAGGGTCTGCTTGCGCACTCTCAGCGCCCATTCACGGCGCTCCCCTGTCGTACAGGTCGAGTGTACACAGGGGTTGCTGATCGGGAGTAGCTCCGCAGGCGAACAGGCGATTCGCCGCAGACACGAGCTTGTCAAGACAATGTCAACACCCCCTCGCCATCGTGGGTCGTCGCTTCACCAGACAATGACTACGCAACCTCTAAGTTGTGCAGCCGACTGCGGACACTCGTGCAGTCAACTTCGGACACTGTCCGCACACGATCGTTTCCGGGCCCGATCTCATCGCCAGGCATCCTCGCGAGCTGCGAGCCCGTCGACCGCGCCCTGCCAAACCCAACAGCGCAGCTCTTCCCCGTCACCGTCGACGTCGACACCAACGGCGTCCTTCGTCCAGCGCATCACGCGGACGGTGCAGCGCACATCGGTCTCACCGAAGCGCAACAAAGCCCTCTCCCAGGTGGGCGCCCGCTCGGGTCCGATCGACAACACCGGCATGCTTAGCCTCAATACCATTCAGATAAGCACTCTCCTCTTACATTGCGGCTATGGCGCGTACAGGGTGGGTGAAGCCGGTCTCTGACCGTCGGTTGTCGGGTTTGGTAGCCGCGCACCCACCGATACGCGCACTGCCGAGAGATGCCAAGTTCCTTGGCGACGTGCGCGGCCGGACGACCACCCAACACCCTTTCGGCCAGAAGAGCCCTTCCGCGAACGTTCAACCTGGCATTGTGTGACATGAGGACCTCCGTTGCGAAGTGAGACGTTGAACATCTCCACTAAGCACCGGAGGACCTCCCTTTTTCAACCCCTTAAGCCACTAACGTCGTGGCCGGGTACACTTAGGTCGCGGTTCAGAAGGTCAGGATCGGCACGGTACGCGTGCTGCACGCCCTGTTCATACAACCTAGTCGGCATGTGGTTCCCGTGCCGACGCAGCCAGCGGTGCACCGTGGAGACCGGGCGGCCCAACCGGACCACGATCATGCGGTGCCCATCGCCGCGGGCCTTCACCGCCAGGGCGGTGCCGATCACCTCGGCCGTGTCCGCCCGCCGCAGAACCAGCGCTGCGGGCAGCAGCACGTGCGTGGCTGCGCACTCCGGGCAGCGGGCACGGCGGGGTCACACCAGTAGCTCTTGACTACCACACCGACCGGGGGAAGGGGCCACCTCGTGTTGAGGATGTCGCGGTCGCCATCACCGTGCCGATCAGCCCGGCCAGGATCAACGCGACGACCCCGGTCGTCCGCGACCATCGGTGTTCGTCACGATGATGCCGCCGATATCGACAACCATCTGAAACCACGATCGTAACCCACCGCGACGCACCACCCCGGCCTCATCGTCACCCACCGCGACGCATAAAAGGTGTCGAGAAATTCCACACTCAGTGGGACGTGATCGCGGGCAGCGTAGTCGGTGGCGGGTTCGCTGGATCACACATCCCCTGTGGTGTCATCCAGACTCTCCAAACGTTTCAGGGGGTATTTGTGAACAACTGGGCGTCATCGGATTAGCAAGTATGTGCCGTGCCCTAGACCCGCTTCTATGCTCGACTTTGTCGTCGCGGGGCTAAGCGCCAACTCCGCGCCGTATGTTGAGGGCCTTGAGCTCCAACGCGCAGTCCATCGTTCCGTTGTCTCTGGGGAGAGAGCGGACACCGTCATCTTCCTGGAGCATCCAGCTGTATACACGGATGGTAAACGCACCGAGCCGGAGGAGCGTCCTACGGACGGTACCCCGGTCATTGACACTGACCGTGGTGGCAAGATCACCTGGCACGGGCCCGGGCAACTCGTTGGATATCCGATCCTGCGTCTCGCCGAGCCCGCCGACGTCGTCGGCCACGTGCGACGGTTGGAGGGCATTCTGATCGACGTGCTCGCCGGGTTCGGTATCGAGGGTGTCCGAATTCCCGGCCGCTCCGGGGTCTGGGTCGGTTCAACCCGCCGGGAAGACAAAATCGCGGCCATCGGCATCCGAGTAGCGGAAGGAGTGACCATGCATGGATTCGCCCTCAACTGCAGTAACTCCCTTGAGCCGTACGATCACATCATCGCCTGCGGGATCAAGGATGCCGGGGTGACGACCATGTCGCGCGTTCTCGGTCGCACGGTGCACACATCCGAACTGATCGACCCCATGAAGGCAAATTTCAAGAGTGAAATGACGGTGGCCGCATGAGAGCTGTCCCAGCGGACCGGAAGCTGCTCCGCCTTGAAATCCGCAATGCCGAAACGCCTATCGATCGCAAGCCTGCGTGGATCAAGACCGTCGCCAGGATGGGCCCCGAATACCACAAGCTACAAAACCTGGTGAAGAGCGAAAACCTGCACACTGTCTGTCAGGAGGCCGGCTGCCCCAACATTTTCGAGTGCTGGGAAGATCGGGAAGCAACCTTCCTGATCGGCGGTTCGCAATGCACCAGGCGCTGCGATTTCTGCCAGATCGACACGGGCAAACCCGCACAGTACGACACAGATGAGCCGAGGCGCGTCGCGGAATCCGTCGTGAAGATGAATCTGCGCTACTCCACGATCACGGGCGTTGCCCGCGATGACTTGCCAAACGAGGGAGCATGGCTGCACGCCGAGACGGTCAGGCAAATCCATCAGCAGAGTCCCGGCACCGGAGTCGAGATTTTCGTCACCGATTTCTCCGGCAACCCCGACTTTCTCGGCGAGGTCTTCTCCTCCAGACCCGAGGTCTTCGCGCACAATGTAGAAACCGTTCCGAGATTGTTCAAGCGCATCAGGCCGGCTTTTCGCTATGAGCGTTCTTTGGATGTCTTGACCCAGGCGCGCGCCGCGGGGCTCATCACGAAGTCGAATCTTATTCTCGGCATGGGAGAGGAACGGTCGGAGATAACGCAGGATTTGCATGACGCAGGCACAGACATCATGACGATCACACAATACCTCCGACCAACGGCGCGACATTTGCCTGTCGATCGTTGGGTGAGTCCGGAGGAGTTCATTGAGCTCAAGGTGGAGGCCGAGGAGATCGGTTTCCTCGGGGTGCTGGCCGGTCCTCTCGTTCGTTCGTCGTATCGGGCAGGCAGGCTGTGGGCACAGTCCATGCAGGCCAAGGGGCGAGAGGTCCCCGAACACCTCAGACCACTGGAGGATGCTTCGCTCGGCTTCGCGCAGGCCGTCTAAACTACTTGGAGTGGTTATGTGGGTCATGGGGATGATGCAGTTGCTGCGGTCCTGGCCGAGCTGGAGGATTTCGTGGTCGAGTGATTGCGTCGCCGCCCAGGACCCCACCCGACCGGTGGACCGACGCTGAGACCGTGACGAAACGACAGCACGCATCCGGTGCAGACGATGTCCATTGTCCTGGGAGGGTTAGGCCCCCCGCCACGAGTGGCCTACCTTGGTATTAGTGGCATGCCCCGGAGGCCGATTTCATACCGACGGATGTCGGCGGGCACCGCTATCGAGTAAGGGAGCTTACCGTGGCATACAACGTCGCCCAGAAACTCATCGCGTCGCACTTGGTCTCCGGGGAGATGGTGCCGGGGACCGAAATCGGCCTGCACATCGACCAGACCCTCACCCAGGACGCGACCGGGACCCTGGTCATGCTGGAGTTGGAGGCGCTGGGACTGGATCGCGCGCGCACGGAGGTTTCCGTGCAGTACGTCGACCACAACCTGTTGCAGGCCGACAGCAAGAACGCGGAGGACCACGATTTTCTCAGCTCCGCCTGCCAGCGGTTCGGTCTGTGGTTCTCGAAGGCCGGAAACGGGGTGTCGCACCCCACGCATATGCAGCGGTTCGGCATCCCCGGCAAGACGATGGTTGGCTCCGACAGCCACACCCCGGCCGCCGGCTCGCTGGGGATGCTGGCCATCGGCGTCGGCGGCACCGAGGTAGCCCTGGCCATAGCCGGCGAGCCCTTGTACATCAGGATGCCCGAAATCTGGGGCGTGAAGCTCACCGGACAACTGCCGCCGTGGACCAGCGCCAAAGACGTCATCCTCGAAATGCTGCGCCGGCACGGCGTCAAGGGCGGCGTCAACCGGATCGTCGAGTACTACGGCCCCGGCCTCGCCACCCTGACCGCGATGGATCGGCACGTGATCGCCAATATGGGCGCCGAACTGGGCGCGACCACCACCGTTTTCCCGGCCGATGATCAAGTGCAAACCTTCCTGCGCGCCGAACAGCGCGAGCAGGATTTCACCGAACTGCTCGCGGACGAAGATGCAACCTACGACGTGACCGAGGAGATCGATTTGGCTTCTATCGTGCCGTTGATCGCGCTTCCCAGCTCGCCCGGCAACGTCGTGCCGGTGCGCGAAGTGGCGGGGCGCCCGGTGGGACAGGTCGTGATCGGGTCGTCCGCGAATCCGGGCCTGCGCGATTTCGCGATCGTGGCCGCGATCACGAAGGGGCGGCAGTCATTCCCCGGCCTGTCCCTCGACGTCAATCCCAGCTCCCGGCAGATTCTGCAGGACCTGACCATCATGGGGGCCACCCTGGATCTGATCGGGGCGGGGGCTCGACTGCATCAGTCCGGCTGTATGGGCTGCATCGGCATGGGCCAGGCCCCAGCGAATGGCAGCATCAGCCTGCGCACGATGCCGCGCAACTTTCCCGGCCGCTCGGGCACCCAGGAAGACTCGGTCTACCTATGTTCGCCGGAGACGGGGGCCGCCGCCGCGCTGACGGGACAGATCACCGATCCGCGGGACCTGCCCGGGCTCTTCGGCTTGGAATATCCCCAGATCACACTTCCGGCGGTGTCGAGCGTGAACCTGGCGATGCTCGAGAAGCCCTTACCGCCGGAGGAATCCATAGCGGTGCACCTGGTCAAGGGCGAAAACATCTCCTCGTTGCCGGTCTTCGGACCGCTCCCCGAGCACATCGAGGCACCCGTCGCCCTGATCGTGGGCGATGACACTTCGACGGATGAGATCCTGCCAGCGGGTGCGCGCGTGCTCCCTTTCCGCAGCAACGTCCCCAAGCTCGCCGAATTCACCTTCGACCAAGTCGACCCGACCTACCCGACTCGCGCCGCCCAAACCCGAGATACGACCGGCCACATGATCGTCGCAGGGGCCAACTATGGGCAGGGCTCCTCTAGGGAGCACGCCGCGATCACCCCACGCTTCCTAGGATTAAGGGTGGTGCTGGCGGTCTCGTTCGCACGCATCCACTGGCAGAACCTGGCCAACTTCGGCGCGCTGGCGCTCCAGTTCGTGGATGCGGCCGATCACGATCGCATCGCGCAGGATGACGTGCTCGTGCTCGACGGGATTCGTGAGGCTCTCTCGAACGGAACGGAGATCCTCGTGCGCAACACAACCCGTGATGAGGTCTACTCCGTGCGCCACGAACTCTCGACCCGGCAGATCGAAATGCTCCTCGTCGGTGGCCTCATCCCGTGGCTGCGCACCCGGAGCGCACGCGGAGCCGCCATTCCTGAGGAAACCAAATAGGCCCGCGCAGTTTCATTTTGCGGCGAAAATTCATTCTGTGACGCTAACCGTCCCGGCGCACACGTGACGGTCGGCTCCAGACGAGCCACGAAAGCGTATTCGTCGCCGGTGACACGCAGCCTGCCCCCTCCGGTCAAGCCCATGGACCACCCTTCGTCATCTAATCGACCTTCAACTCAATCGCGGCACTATGCACTCAGACCGGGCAAAAAACGGAGACCTACCAGTATGAGATGCTCAAGAATAAGTGGACTCCACGCGCTGGCAGCGTAACCGACTCCGAACTGAGAACGGGCGCACCGACCGGCCACGCGCGGCAATCACCTCACCGTTGAGACGTGCGCAGCGGTAGCGGAGCCTGAGGGAAATGAAAGTTGAGAACGACATGCAAAAGAAGTCGCTCACCGCACTCGTGCGCCACCATCTCAATCACGCACGGGACGCATCCAGCGGTCGCAGCGCGGAGACCGTTTACGGCGGCCACGTGCACGTCCTCCGGCAAACGCTGATCGCGCTCCGTGCCGGGCGACGCCTTGGAGAACACGACAACCTGGCTGAAGCAACCGTGCAGGTCCTCGAGGGGCGGGTCGTTCTCACCTCGGGTGGCGCATCGTGGTCTGGATGGCGCGGGGACCTGATCACGATGCCGCCGGGCCGCAACTCGCTGGAGGCTGTCGAAGACGCGGTCATCCTGCTCACCGTGGCGAAGCTCATCGCTCCGGCGCGGCGTCCTCCACCGATTGCACTCGGCAAGCCGACGGCAGATGGGGGCAGTGACGGGACGACCGAGGGGACGGACACCATCGTGCTCGACGCCCGCACCATCCCGCACGCCATCCGGCACGCGGCCGTCTTCGGCGCGCTCGACGCCATTGTGCCGGGGTTCGCCCTGGACGTGATCGAACCGCACGACCCCCAACGGATGCTGGCGGAACTTCAGCAGAGCCAGCCAAACACTTTCGACGTGAGCTACATCGAACGAGGCCCGGAGCTCTGGCGGGTGCGCTTCAGCCGCGCCTAATCCACAGCACGACGGCGTGGTGTCCTGACCCCCGCAATGTACGGCCCCACCTACAAATCGTGCAGGCCCGGTGAACAGGGCCGGAGAAACACGTGGTTGCTGAGCAACAAGAGCACGCTCGGGTTCACGGTTGCGTCCTGTCGTTGCCGACCGGCGCGAGAGCGATTAAAACAGATAGCCTGTTATAGGAGGACAGCGGTGGTCGTCTACGAGCGCGAATCTTCGTAACAGTGCAAACCGTACGGTTCCTTGGACCCAATCTATTTATGGAAAGTGAATCGCTCCCCGGTCAAGATCATGCACTACCACCGAGGGAAAGGAAGTACTAATGAGCACAGCCACGATCGACAACAAGCCCATCATCCCCGAAGAAATCAAGTCGTTCACCGCCACGATCATTGTGCGCCGGTTCAACCCGGAGGTTGACGAAGAGCCGCACTGGCAGGACTTCGACGTGCAGCTCTACCCCTCCGACCGCCTGCTCGACGCGCTGCACAAGATCAAGTGGGAACAGGATGGCTCGTTGACCTTCCGTCGTTCCTGCGCGCACGGCGTCTGCGGCTCGGATGCCATGCGCATCAACGGTCGTAACCGTCTCGCCTGCAAGACGCTCATGAAGGACCTCGACGTCACGAACCCCATCTACGTGGAGGCCATCAAGGGCCTGCCGCTGGAGAAGGACCTCATCGTTGACATGGAGCCGTTCTTCGACTCCTTCAAGGAAATGCAGCCGTTCATGATGAACAGCATTAAGCCGGAAAAGGGCAAGGAGCGCATTCAGACGGTCGCCCAGCGCGCCCGCTTTGACGACTCCACAAAGTGCATTCTATGTGCCGCCTGCACTACCGCCTGCCCGGTGTTCTGGACCGACGGTCAGTACTTCGGTCCGGCCGCGATCGTTGCAGCACACCGCTTCATCTTCGACTCACGCGACGATGGCGCCCAAGTGCGCCTCGACATTCTCAACGACAAAGAGGGCGTGTGGCGTTGCCGCACGACCTTCAACTGCACGGATGCCTGCCCCCGCGGAATTAAAGTGACCCAGGCCATCGCCGAGGTCAAACAAGCCATCCTGACCGGCAAGGTGTAAGCACAAGTAAACCGAAGGCGCCGCATCGGGTTACGGTGTCGGCGGCTGGTCTAAGACTAAGTGGATCTGTTGATCTGTTCGTCTAGTAAGCGGTGTCCTGGGCGACGCTGCCACCTGCTGCGCGCTTCAGCTCCTCGCCCAGATCCTGGAAGTAAGAGACTTCCTTCTCAATACTCGCGGCCTCGCGCGGCGAATGTCTGGCGGCCTCCAACTCGTCCCAGATTACCGAAAAGGCACGGGCATACTCGACTACAGCTTCGTAAAAAGCAGCTCTACGCGCCTCGTTCCGCTCCACGACCTCCTTGTTATCGAGGTTTCTGGCGCAAAAGTAATTCTGGTAATCAAGTGTGCGTTTAGGCGGGGAAACTGGCTCGCACAGCTCACGAATCGCTTCCGCCGCTGTCTCTAGCGCCGAGCGGTTGCCCTTCACTTGATCCTTCACCACGTCAGCCCATCCTTCGCGAAGTCAATCATTAAAACCTACTCCGGCAAGCTGGCTGGGTCGGAGGCCACCCAATGTTCCAGCACGCGCGCGGTGGAACAGACCACTGCGACAGCCGGCCTAGCTCAACGATTGGCCGCCACACCCAGGTTAATCACCGAACAACCCGCAAGAGCTTTAATCAATACTCCGAAGGGCTGAGTCCCAAGCCGGAGCGGGAGCGAAGTATTTACAACCCCGAGTACGAGTGCAGGCCTCTGCAGAACACGTTCACGACGCCGAAGTTGAACATGACGGCGGCGAAACCGAAAATGCCAGCCAGGCCGACGCGAGGTCTGAGTAGTAATGGAACGAAAACATTCGCTAAGTTTGAAGTCGTTCAGTCTTGGCTGTTCGGATCACGCAGCAGCAGCGTTACGTCTTCTGAACGGTGATGGTCCAGGCGGCATCGCCGACGCGGTCGAAATTGGTGACCGGGTAACCTACCTCCGCGGCCCAGCGTGGCAGGGCATCCGTCGCTTGGGTGCAGTCGAAATTGATGACCAGCTCATCGCCCAGATCGAGCAGGGCAATGGCTTCCTTGGCCTCGACAATGGGGAACGGGCAGACCTGACCATCGGTTTCAAGTACGTGAACTGCCATGGTGAATCTCCTTGTTCTGCGGTGAATTGTTGAACTGGAACGTGGCGCCGGGCGATAGACGCTAGCGGCGAACGGATGCCCGTGCGGTGCTGTGGCCGGGTGCCGTCTTGCTGGGCGAGCCCGGTGCTGCAGCGCCCTGACCTGACCCCTCCCGAGCCGCGGCATTGCGGGCGGAGCGGGCCTTGGATGGCCCGGTGATGAAAAGCCGGGTGGCGGCGCCGGTACCGAGGATCATGAAGCCAAAGGCCACCCAGCCTTGAAGCTGGAAGGAAGCCGTGTTGACCATGGCATTGCCGATGGTGCAACCGCCAGCCAGGCTGGCGCCGATACCCATGAGGGCGCCGCCGGCGATGCTGCGAACGGTGGTGACGACATCCGGAATTCGAATACGGAATTCTCCGCTGCCCTTGGCGGCAATGAAGGCTCCGGTGAGGATTCCGATCACCAGATAGACACCCCAGTCGATGACCTCGGCGTCGCCGCTCACGAGATAGTTGACGATGTTTGACGAAGGGCCGGTGATTCCGAGACCCGCTTCGCGGCCGGTGGCCCAGCTCAGCGGCCAGGCCAGAATCGCCAGCGCGTCAATCACGAGCGCGGTCGTGAACGCGCCCCACTGCTTCTCGAAGAGGAGGCGGGCGATGCCGCGTTTGCGGGGCGGCAGGGTGGCCAGGCGAGCTCCCGGGCGTTTGCGCAGGTGATGCCGGGCTAGCAGAACGACCGCGGTGACGAGCACGGCGATCAGGAGCCAGGGCGAGACGCCAAGCAGCCCGTGCACGGTCGAGGCCTCCACCGTCACGCTGCGCAGGCCGGATACCCCGGTCGCCAGCACGCCGGTCTTCGAGATCGCGGAGAACAGCGCATAGAAGATCAACGCCAGCCAGCTGCCCACCAGGCCCTCACCGGCCCGGTAGTAGGTGCCCGTGGCGTAGCCTCCCGCGAGCACGATGGCGAAGCCGAAGAGGAAAGCGCCGAGAACCGTGGCGAGCCAGGGAAAGGCGCTGGACGACAGCGAGATTACGCCGACGGCATCCAGGGTGAAGACCCCGACGCTCTGCACGGCGATCACGATGAGAAAGGCCGTAAGCCAGCGCGTGTTGCCGGTGACCCAAAGATCACGGAATGCGCCAGTGACGCAGAAACGACCGCGTTGCATCGCGAAGCCCAGGGCAATGCCCAAGCCCAAACCGGTGAGAAGCATGTCGTATCCCCGTTCGTCGCGGCCTTCACGAAGTCAGGAAGGCACTATCGACGCTACGACTCATCGTCGGATCAGCACCGCAGAAGTCGCGCGGTGACCCTGTGATGGCGAGTAGCGCTTGATGGTAGCGCCAGTCCATGCAGGTGGTAGCGCGGTTCTGACGAGGTGGTAGCGGCCCGGGCGCTGTGTGCCCGGGCCGCCCCCGTCTCATTCCCAGTAGGTCTCGTGGGCGCGGGCTTGGTCGTTGCGGTGCCTCCGCATGTCGATCTGGCCGAGGTTGATGATCCGGGCGTTGTTGGCGAGGTGGTTCACGATCGAATCCGCCGCGACCCGGTCGGGCAGCTCGGCAACCCAGTGGGCGGGTCCGGTCTGCGAGGCGATCATCGTCGGAAGCCGGTGTTCACGGTTTGCGAGGATCGCGAACAGGTCGCTGGCGGCGTCGCTGTCGATGCCGACGGTGAGGAAGTCATCGATGATGAGCAGGTCGATGTTGGAGAGCTCGTTCAACAGTTTCTGGTGGGCGATGCCGTCGCCGCGGGCGATGACGAGCCGGCGGGCGAGGTCGTCCATCCGGAAGTAAAGAACCGAGTGTTCGCTCTGGCAGGCGCCGATGGCCAGCGCGCAGGCGAGGTAGGTTTTCCCGCCGCCGGTGGGCGAGATGATGAGCAGGTTTGTCGCATCGGAGCGCCAGTCGTGGGCGGCATAGCGTCGCATGCGCACCGGGGTGATGCCGCGCCCGTCGCGGTAGTCGACCTCGGCGACGGTCGCGCCCGGGATCGGGAAGGCGGCCTGGCGGATGAGTTTGTCGACCTTGTTGATGCGGCGGGACTCCAAAGCGTCATCGACGGCGGTGAGGAACAGCTGCTCGGGGGTGAGGGTGTCGTTGGCTTCGTCCTGGATGAGCTCTTCCAGCCGGGTCGCGACGTGGGTCACGCGCAGGGCCCGGAACTTGTCGTAATCGATGCTGGTGAACATCACTTTCCCTCCTCGTCGCGTGCGTAGTGGGAGGCGTCGCGAACATAAACGTCTGGCATGGTGTCGCGGAAAACGACGGTGCTGACGCGTTTGCGGGTCGAGGCCGCCGGGACCACCGGCCGAGGCTTTTTCGCATCACTGTCGATCGCGGCCATCAAACGTTTCAGTGTCGAGTAGGTCGGATGGGCGCTGCGGTTCACGAGTTCCTGGCAGGCCGCGTCCAATCGTTCCCGGTTGTTCTTGCCGAGCCCATCCAGAATGTTCTGGCAGGCCAGATACCCCTGCGCCTCGATCACCTGGGCGTCGAGGATCTGCTCGATCACCGTGACGGTTGCCGGCCCGACGCTGCGCGCCCGGTCGGTGAACCAGCGCCTGGACCACAGCCCGTCGATGTTGCGGTGCTGCGGCGGGACGTGCTCGGGCAGGGTCGAGTACTGGCCCTTCCGGCCGGTCAACCGCGGGTGTTCGCAGAGCATCTCGTGCCCATCGAAGACCGTCACCCGAGACGAGGTCAGCCTCACCCGCAACAGCCTGCCCGCCAGAGCGAACGGCACCGAATACCGTTGGGTGTCCGCGGTGACGTGGTAGTTGCGGGCTGCCTTCAGCTCTTTCCATGAGACGTCCTCGAACCCGGCATCGGGCAACGGGCCCAGCAGCTCCCGCTCCTCGGTGTCGAACCTCTCCCACCGGGTCGTGTCGTCCGCGCGGCGGATGTCGTGGTTGATCTCCCGCACCCGCTCTTCGATCGCGTCGTTCAACTCGGTGACGGAAGTGAAGACATCGTCGTTGAGGTAGCCGATGACGCGTTTGTTCATGACGTTCACCGCGTTTTCGGCTGCAGCCTTGTCTCGCGGACGCTTCACGCGTGCTGGGACGATCGCGCATTGGTAGTGATCGGCGAGCTGCTGATATCTCGCGTTGACGACCCGCTCCGCGTCGCCCTTATGGGTTTGGTGGGTAGAGGTCGTCGGGTTGTCCGGCACGACGATCTGCGCCACGCCGCCGAAGAACGCGAACGCTTGAACGTGAGCGTCGAGCCAGGCCGGGGACTTCATATCCGCATAGGCGCGGCAGAACATCGCGCCCGAGAACGGCAACACCGCGACGAACAGCACCGCCCGGATCACCTCGCCGGTGATCGTGTCGACGACGTCCATCGTGTCGCCGGCCCAGTCCACCAGCATCGCCCGGCCCGGCTCGTGCCGGAGAACCGCCACCAGATCATGGGTGGGGAGATAGTCCGTGAACAGGGCGCAGAACTGCGAATACCCATACTTCTTCCCCGCGTCTTTGGTGTCGACGTAGCGGCGCCACGCCAACAGCAACGTGAAGTGCCGGTTCGCTTTCATCGACGCCAGCACCCGCGACAGGTCGGGCTGGTCCTACTCTTCCGACACTCTCCGCCGCCCGTCGGGGAACCACTGCGCGAGCTCAGCGTCAGTGATCGCGACCATCGAGGTCAGACCTCGGTCCTGGGCCTCCTGCCGAACCCTGGCCACGTCGCGATGCGAGCATCCCGCGATCTCTACAATCTCGCGGTAACTCCGCCCCTCCAGCAACAACCCCAATATTTTTCGATAGTCCGCCATGAACCTGCCCCTTAACAATGAAACGACAACGCCTTCTGCGTTGTACTTTCACAGCAGAGCAGTACACCGCCCGCCAGCGCTACCGTGTACCCGGAAACGCGCTACCAACTCGCCGGACTACCGCTACCATCAAGCGCTACTCGCCACTGTGAGACGACACATTTGACTGCTCCGAGGTTGAGCGCTACGCATCGTCGGCATGAACCCACAAAAACGATCTTTTTTGGGCTCTCCCTATACATCTGTGGGTTATTTTTGGCTGGAAAGGGAGGATTCGTTGTCTCCGAGGTTGAGGCTAGCCAGGGCGATGAGGCTTCGGTGGCGGCATCCGACGGCGACCAGGGCGATGAATCTGATCTTCGTGCTCACGAATTCGATGCGTCCGCGTTGTGGCGCGACGAGCCTAATTTTTCAGAACGTGGGTGCCGGACGACCAAATCCAGTTCGGTACGATTCCGGGGAAATCTACCTGGCCCGCACCGCCCCGCGACGGCGTAACCACCCCCGCCACGAGGGAGGCGAGGGAAAACGTGCAATAGAGTTCGATTATCCGGTGGACGATTCACTCTCAGTTTGCCGCATTGCCGCATTGCCGCATTGCCGCCAACACTAGAGTGGACACCTGATGGCTGAAGTTCGCGCACGTTCCAGTCGATCCGAGCGATTGGACGCGCTTCCGTTCACCCGGGAACACCGCAGTGTGCTCGTGGGTTCCGGCCTGGGCTGGGCCCTGGATGCGATGGACGTAGGACTCATCTCCTTCGTCCTAGCCCAATTGGCAGTGCAATGGAATACCACAGACGCGGAACTGTCCTGGATCGCATCCGCCGGGTTCATCGGCATGGCCATTGGCGCCGTCCTCGGCGGTTTGCTGGCCGACCGCATCGGTCGACGCCAGGTTTTCGCACTCACCCTGCTCGTCTACGGACTCGCGACGGGAGCGTCGGCATTGTCCGGTTCCGTGGCCATACTCATCGGCTGGCGATTCGTCGTTGGGCTCGGTCTCGGCAGTGAGCTTCCGGTCGCCTCAACGCTCGTGAGCGAATTCGCACCGCCACGAATTCGGGGCCGCATCATCGTCTTCCTCGAATCGTTCTGGGCTATCGGCTGGACCCTTTCCGCCGTGATCGGTTTTCTCGTTGTACCGTCTTCGGCCGACGGATGGAGCTGGGCGCTGGCTATTGGAGCGGCTCCGGCCATATACGCGGTGGTCGTGCGGCTGCGGCTACCGGAGTCTGTTCGCTACCTCGAGTCGCGTGGCCGCTTCCAGGAGGCAGAGTCGACCGTCCGACGCTTCGAAAAGTCCGCTGGAGTCACCGCTACACCCCGTGAATTGGCACTGCCTGCGGCGACGAGTCCAAGGCCGACCATTCCCGCGGCCAAAACACGCGTCACCGCGCTGTGGTCGCGCGGCCTGCGTCGCCGAACCGGTGCGTTGTGGCTGGTCTGGTTCTGCGTAAACTTCTCCTACTACGGCGCCTTTATCTGGCTTCCGACCACCCTGGTCGCGTCGGGATTTTCCCTCGTTCGCTCCTTCGCGTACACGCTCATCATCACAGTGGCGCAACTGCCGGGATACGCTGCCTCGGCGTACCTGATTGAACGGTGGGGGCGGCGGCGGACCCTCGCCGTGTTCCTCATCGGCTCGGCACTCTCGGCGGCGCTTTTCGGGGTTGCCGGAGACGCCACCCAGGTGATCGGTGCCGGCATGCTGCTCTCTTTCTTCAACCTCGGTGCATGGGGAGCACTGTATGCTGTGTCTCCCGAGCTCTATCCCACCCGCATCCGAGCCACTGGGGCAGGATGGGCGGCCGGCATCGGGCGGATCGCCGCAATCCTGGCGCCGCTGGCCGTGCCGTCGCTTCGCGAAACGGGCGGGACAGGCCTCCTATTCGCGGTGTTTGCCATGTTCTTCGTGGTCGCGGCCCTCGGCGCTTTCGGACTCCCCGAAAAACAGGGCGAAGCCCTCGAGGATTGAAACAGTATCCACGCTGGCCAACCGACCGCTTCGGGCGCGGTGGCGGGCTTGATCTACAATTGGCGTGACTTACACAGTGTCAGAGGAGTTGTGGACGTTGCCGTAGAAATCCCCATTCGGAGCGGACCGCGGAGCATCCGCAGCACCCTGAACGCTTACATCGCCCTGACGAAACCTCGGGTAATTGACTTGCTTCTCCTGGTCACCGTTCCGACGATTGGTCACCACCCCGACGATGTTCCTCGCTGAAACCAGTGTTCCGAGCCTCTGGCTCGTGCTCGTGACGCTCGTTGGCGGTGCATTGAGCGCCGGGTCGGCCGGAGCTTTCAACTGCTATATCGACCGCGACATCGACCGGGTGATGCGCCGCGCTCAGGGGCACCCCAGGTCACGGGCGAGCTGACCGATCGGCAGGCGTTCATCTTCGCGTGGGCGCTGGGCGTCACATCCATCGCCTAGCTCTGGGCCTTCACCAACTGGCTCGCCGCGGCACTTTCTCGGGGGCTATTCTCCTGTAGGTCGTGTTCGACACGACGATCCTCAAACGCTGCACCGTGCAGAACATCGTCTGGGGAGGTGTCGCCGGGTGCATGCCCGTGCTCATCTGCTGGGCCACCGTGACCGGGGACCTTGCCTGGCCGCCGTTCATTCCTGTTCACCGTCATTTTCCTCCGAACACCACCGCACTACTGGCCGCTGTCGATGAAGTATCGCAGTGACTACCAGACCGCCGGCGTGCCGATGCTCGCCGTTGTTCGTGGCCGCACCCAGGTGGGATTACAGATCATCCTGTACGCATGGGCGACCGTCGCCTATTCTCTGCTTACCCTCCCAATTGCGAACATGGGGCTGGTCTACACCTTCACAGCCATTGTGACCGGCGGGTGGTTCATCTATGACACACACCGCCTCTACAACCGGGCCATCCATCACGAGCACTTGTCGCCCAGCGCGTCTTCCATGGCTCGATCGCATACCTCACGCTGCTCTTCGTCGCCGTCGACCCCCTGCTGCGCTTCTAACTCCTCCACCATCCTGCGGCGAACGGACGCCACGGCGGGAGTCGCTTCACGCGCGCCTATTCCAGCCAAACCCGGATCCATCCACTTCCCGGGGCACGCCAGCGCCTGCGCAAGGCCACAGGTCGTATCCCCGGTGAGCGCAGCCCCCCAACCCCCATTGTCCCGACCCGGCAGACGATCTGTCGCGCGCGTCATCGAAATTGGGCGCTCCACGACCGTCTTTTCTACACCGAGCAAAGGCCGCCAGAGGTCGGCATTCTGCACGCCGCCCTGTCTCTCTCAATAGTTTCGGACCTTGATGTCCCAAAACAGGGAGCGGTGGGCATTCATGAAAGCGCACCCGAAATAATCCAACAGCTAACCCTTGCTTACGCGACGTGAGTCCAGGTAAAACTGCGAAAGCCCTCCATACGCGGAGGTTTTTATGAGTCAACGCGCCGACTTGATAGCCGTGTCTAATTAAGACATGCTTATGTAATGTTAATAACCCACCGCCACAGCTCCGAGGGCACAGACAGGTCGACACACGGACCGAATGGTGTTGAGACCCGCACATGGGACCGGGTCCAGCAGCTGCTCGCCGAGGATGGCCCGCTTACCGCTGCCGATCTCGCCTCACGTTTGGGATTGACGCCCGCCGCCGTACGCCGTCACCTTGACCTGCTCGCCGAACAAGGCGCCATCGAGGAACGCGAGCTTGCCACGGCAGGTGGTCGTGGTCGCGGCAGGCCGGCCCGCGCGTACGTTCTCTCCGAGGCGGGTCATGCCGGGATGAGTAGTGACTATGCCGATGTGGCCACCTCGGCGTTACGCTATTTCGCAGAACACGCCGGTGCGGATGCCGTGGGCGAGTTCGCCCGTGAACGTAGCGCACAGTTGGAGCGACGGTATGCCGCACAGCTGCCCTCGACGGGTGGAGATGTGCGCGCCCGCGCGGAGGCACTGGCGTCGGTATTGAGCGCTGACGGTTTCGCAGCGACGATCCGTTCGACCGGTGCGGGCCTGCCCGTGGCTGGCGTGCAGCTGTGCCAGGGGCATTGCCCAGTTTTGCATGTCGCGGCCGAGTTCCCGGTGTTCTGCGACGTTGAGACCGAAGCATTCTCGCGACTGCTCGGGGTTGGCGTTGAACGACGAACAACTCTTGTCCAGGGTGAGCACGTCTGTACGACTTTCATCCCCCTGGACGCTCTCCCAATTACGACGTCGTCCGAAACGAACAACTCTGATGAAAGGTCCAATCTATGAGAACCCTCCAAGGGTCGAACTCTGGCTTGACGGAAACCACACGCTCTGAAGGCGCCGGGGCCTTCACGGCCCAAGAGTCGGCCGCCATACGTGGCGATTTCCCGATCCTGTCGCGCACCGTGCGTGGAGAGAAACCGTTGGTGTATTTGGATTCCGGGGCGACGTCGCAGAAGCCGCGTCAGGTGCTCGATGCAGAGCGTGCGTTCTATGAGCAGCACAACTCCGCGGTTCACCGTGGTGCCCATCAGCTGGCCGAGGAAGCCACCGAAGCGTTTGAGTCTGCGCGAGAGACGATGGCCCGTTTCATTGGTGCGCACACTCAGGAGGTGGTGTTCACCAAAAACGCGACCGAAGCGCTGAATCTTGTGGCGTATTCCTTCAGCAACGCGGCTGCGGTGGGGGCCATGGACGGCGTCGACGCGGATGTTGCGGCGCGGTTCGCGCTCGACGCGGGAGACGAGATAGTGGTCACTGAGATGGAGCATCACGCCAATCTCGTTCCGTGGCAGGAACTTGCCCGGCGCAGCGGCGCTACCCTGCGCTGGATTGATGTCACTGACGATGGCCGTCTTGACCTGACTGACCTGGAGACGGTGATCACTGAGCATACCAAGGTGGTCGCATTCACTCAGGTGTCGAACGTTCTGGGTACGATCAATCCTGTTGCAGTCATTGTGGATCGAGCCAGGATGGTCGGTGCCTTGACCGTCTTGGACGCCAGCCAGTCGGTGCCGCACTTAGCCATTGACGTGGTCGATCTCGGCGTGGACTTCGTGGCTTTCAGCGGCCACAAGATGTTCGGCCCCCTAGGGGTCGGCGTCCTCTGGGGCCGCTACGCTCTCCTGGAAGCCATGCCCCCATTCCTCAGCGGGGGCTCGATGATCGAATCCGTCCGCATGGAAGGCTCGACCTACGCCGCGCCGCCGCAACGTTTCGAGGCGGGTGTTCCGGTGGCAGCGCAGGCCGTAGGCCTGGCCGCAGCCTGCGATTACTTGACCCGTTTGGGTATGTCGCGGGTGAGTGCCCATGAGCACGCCCTGACCGAGGTTCTGCTCGCCGGACTCGCAAAACGTCCGTGGGTCCGTGTCATCGGGCCGGTCGACTGCCAGGACCGATCTGGCGTGGTCTCATTCGTGGTCGACGGTGTGCACGCGCATGATGTCGGCCAAATCCTTGACGATGCCGGGGTCGCCGTTCGGGTTGGTCACCATTGCGCCTGGCCGCTGCATCAGCGGATGAACGTGGCGGCGTCGACGCGAGTCAGCTTCGCCGCATACAACACTGTGGCTGAGGTTGATACGCTGCTGAACGCTCTCGATCAGGTGCCCGCAGTATTTGGGGTGGCAGCCTAATGGGGTTCGGTCAGGAAATATTCTTGGAGCACTCGGTGCGGGCCGCACTGTGACGTATGTGATCGCGCTGTCGTGCGTGGATGTCAAGGACAGGGCATGTATTGACGAATGCCCGGTCGATTGCATTTATGAGGGCGAGCGCTCTACATCCACCCCGATGAGTGCGTCGACTGCGGTGCCTGTGAACCTGTCTGCCCGGTCGAGGCGATCTTCTACGAGGATGACGTGCCGGAGCAGTGGGCCGACTATTACACGGCCAATGGCGACTTTTTCGATGACATCGGTTCACCAGGTGGCGCGGCCAAGGTGGGCGTAATCGCCAAGGACCGCCCGCTCATCGCAGCGCTGCCCCCGCAGGGGCACTGATCGGCACACCTTTCTGGCCGACACTTTTTTGGCCGCCCGTAATTACCACCAGCTGACATGGAGACGAAGATGAACGCACCCACAACCACGACTGGTATCTCTGACGAGGTCCGGGATTTAGCGAATCAAGAGTACAAGTACGGGTTCGTCACCGATCTCGATACCGACGTCGCACCCCGAGGGCTGAACGAGGACATCATCAGGCTGATCTCGAGCAAAAAAAATGAGCCGGAGTGGCTGTTGGAGTGGCGACTTCGTGCCTACCGGCACTGGATTACGCTCACACCACCCACCTGGCAGCACGTCTCCTACGGACCGGTCGACTACATGGACATCATTTACTACGCCGCCCCCAAGCCGAAGAAAAATCTGGCGAGCCTAGACGAGGTCGATCCGGAGGTGCGGGAGATGTTCGACAAGCTCGGCATTTCCCTCGGCGAGCAGGAGCGGCTCAGCGGCGTCGCCGTGGACGCCATTGTCGATTCGGTGTCGGTGGCGACCACGTTCAAGGACAAGTTGGCTGAGGTCGGTGTCATCTTCTGCTCCTTCTCGGAGGCCGTTCAGAACCACCCGGACCTGGTGCGTCAATACCTCGGCTCGGTGGTCCCGTACAACGACAACTTCTTCGCTTCCCTGAACGCTGCAGTGTTCACCGACGGCTCGTTCTGCTACATCCCCAAAGGGGTGCACTGCCCGATGGAACTGTCCACCTACTTCCGCATTAACGCGGCCGATACCGGTCAGTTCGAGCGCACCCTGATCATTGCCGAGGAGGGCGCCTATGTCAGCTACCTCGAGGGGTGCACCGCTCCGGTGCGTGATACGAACCAGCTGCATGCCGCAGTGGTCGAGCTGGTAGCCCTCGACGACGCCCAGATCAAGTACTCCACTGTGCAGAACTGGTACCCGGGGGATGCGGACGGCAACGGTGGTGTGTACAACTTCGTGACCAAACGTGGCATGGCGTCGGGCAAGAACTCGAAGATCTCCTGGACTCAAGTCGAAACCGGCTCGGCGATCACCTGGAAGTACCCCGGCGTCGTTCTCAAGGGCGACAACTCGGTCGGGGAGTTCTACTCCGTGGCATTAACAGCCAGGCGTCAGCAGGCCGATACCGGCAGCAAAATGGTGCACATTGGTAAGAACACCAAGAGCACCATCATCTCGAAGGCGATTTCGGCCGGTCACGGCCAGAACACCTACCGGGGGCTGGTGGACATGCGGCATTCGGCCGTCGGCGCCCGCAACTTCACCCAATGCGATTCGCTGTTGATCGGCAATGACAGCGGGGCACACACCCTTCCTTACATCGTGGTGAAGAACAAAACCGGGCAGGTTGAACACGAGGCCTCCACCTCCAAAATCGGTGAGGAACAACTCCTCTACTGCCGCCAAAGATGCATTCCGGAAGAGGAGGCGGTCTCGATGATCGTCAACGGTTTCTGCCGTGAAGTATTCAAGATGCTCCCGATGGAATTCGCCGTCGAAGCGCAGAAACTGTTAACCGTAAGCCTGGAAGGAAGCGTTGGATAATGCTCAAAATCGAAAAACTGCACGCCAGTATCGAGGACAAAGAAATCCTTCGGGGAGTGAATCTTGAGCTGAACGCGGGCGAGGTGCACGCGATCATGGGGCCTAACGGATCGGGAAAAAGCACGTTGGCGAGTGTGCTCATTGGCCGCGACGGCTATAACGTTTCTGGCAGCGTGCGCTACGAGGGCCAAGACCTGCTTGCTCTCTCACCTGAAGAGCGTGCTGCCGCCGGTGTGTTCTTGGCCTTCCAGCATCCGGTCGAGATTCCGGGCGTTGGCAACATGTACTTTATGCGCACCGCGTTGAACTCCCTGCGCCGCCAACGCGGGCACGAAGAACTGGATCCGGTGGATTTTCTGGCGCTGGCCCAAGAGCGAATGAAGCTAGTCGAGATGGACCAAAGCTTCATGAGCCGGTCGGTCAATGAGGGATTCTCTGGCGGTGAGAAAAAACGCAACGAGATCCTGCAGATGGCGATCCTGGAACCTAAACTCGCAATCCTGGATGAGACGGACTCCGGTCTGGACATCGACGCCCTTCGGATCGTCGCGAACGGCGTGAACGCCCTCCGCAGCGCCGGCCGCAGCATGCTGGTCATCACGCACCATCAGCGGCTCCTGGATTACATCGTTCCCGACCGGGTGCACGTGATGACCGCTGGTCAAATTGTGCGCTCAGGGGACAAAGACCTGGCCGTCGAGCTCGAAGAGCACGGCTATACGAGCACGAAACAAGCTAACGCTGGGCGTCTGACACCGGTGGAGGTGGCCAGGTGACGCTGACGCGTGCAGCCGGCGGAGTGCTCGCCGGCCGCGAACCCCACCGCGACGACCGCGATCCCGCTTGGCTCCACGAGGCGCGACTGGCCGCCCTCGAATGGGTAGGGGTGCACGGCTTCCCGACCCACAAGGACGAGGACTGGAAGTACACAGCGCTGGCCCCGATCCTCGCTGTGCCCTTCGAAGCCTCCACCGTGACCTCCAGCAACTGGGTAACCGCAGAAATGATCAACGCAGCAGCGGTCGACCTCGGTGGTCCGCGGTTGGTCTTCGTCAACGGACACTTCGCGCCCGAGCTTTCGCGGCTGACCGCCCTGCCAGCCGGCTCTGTCGTGACGACTCTCGCCGCGGTGCTGGCCGCGGGGTCTGATCGCCTCGAACCCTTCTTCTCGCGTACACCCGGCGAACATCACGCGTTCGCCGCGTTCAACGACGCACTCGCCGAGGACGGTGCATTCATCCACCTCACGTCCGGGGTAATTCTGGACGAGCCGATCCAGTTCGTATTCTTCTCCAATGCCGACGGAGTCCCCCTGATATCAAGTCCACGGTCGGTGATCATCGCCGATTCTCGCAGTCGCGCAACGATCGTCGAGACCTACGCCGGGATCGATGGCGACATGTATCTCACCAATGCCGTTACCGAATTCGTCCTGGCCGATGACGCGCAGATTGAGCACTATAAGGTTCAGCTCGAACCCGTGACCGCGTTCCATCTGGCACTGCTCGACGTGCGCCAAGGGCGCAACAGCCGCTTCACTTCCCGCTCCGTCATGCTCGGCGCCAGCATCGCCCGCCACGAGGTGCGGGTCTTGCTGGACGGCGTCGGCGCCGAGGTCAGCCTCGACGGCGTCTACCTGCCGCAAGGCGATCAACTCCACGACAATACGATCTTCATCGATCACGCCGCGACCAGCTGCACCAGCCACCAGCTGTACAAAGGCGTGCTGGACGGACACGGACACGGGGTGTTCAACGGGCACATCATGGTTCGCCACGGTGCCGACGGAACCGATGCGAACCAGAAGAACAAAAACCTGATTCTTTCCGACCGCGCCGAGGTCGACACCAGGCCAAGGCTTGAGATCTACACCGACGACGTGAAGTGCACGCACGGCGCGGCAGTCGGCCAAATGGACGAGGAAGCGCTGCTATACCTGCAGGCACGCGGAATACCGTTGGAGGAGGCCCGCGGTCTGCTCATCTACGCGTTCGTACACGAGATGGTGGACCGGATTGCCATCGAGCAGCTCCGGACGCAACTGGAACCACTGGTCGCCGGCCGGTTCAGGAAAGACGACCGTCCGGTCGAGTCATGAACGGGCCAGCAAGTGGGGGTATCGCCAGCCTCTACCAGGAAATGATCATCGAGCACGCCCACAGTCCCCGAAATTTTCGTGAACTGGCCGGCGCGACCCGCACGGTCGACGTGGTCAACCCACTGTGTGGTGACCACTTGACCCTCTACCTTGACCTCGCCGCCGATGGTGCTGTCTCCGACATTGCCTTTGAGGGCGACGGGTGCGCCATCTCGCGGGCCTCCGCATCGCTGATGACCACGGCGGTGAAGGGTCTGCCACAGAGTGACGCCCTCGCCCTGTTCACCCGCGTGCACAGCATGCTGACAACCGAAACCGTGGATGAAAAGGCACTCGTCGACGTGGGCAAGCTAGCTGCGCTGTCGGGGGTATGGGAATACCCCGGGCGGGTTAAGTGCGCCACCCTGGCTTGGCAGGCCTTGCGGAACGCCCTCGAAACCGGCGACCGCCCAAACGACAAGGAATAGACGACCATGAACTCAGGCCGGTACACAATAGTTACACTCAGCCAGAACGCGCAGGCGACGGTGATCCCGGGCGGCCAGCCGATGCTGCTCCAGGAAGGCGAAGAGGTCGTCGTAACGCAGACCCTGGGCGATAGCGTAACCGTGCAAACCGCCATGGGTTACCTGGTACGGATCAGTGCAGAGGACTCGGCCGCGCTCGGACTGATCAGGCCTGTCGCCGAAACAGTGATCAAGAATGATGGTCCGTTCGACCTGGACCAGGTGATGGACCAGCTCAAGAACGTTTTCGACCCGGAAATCCCGATCAATGTCGTGGACCTGGGACTGATCTATCTCTGCCAAGAAGAGTTGCTTGCTGATGGTTCCCACCGAGTCGAAGTCAAAATGTCCATGACCGCTCCCGGTTGTGGGATGGGCGACGTACTCAAGGAAGACGCCCGCACCGCAATCCAGGCGGTTCCCGGCGTCAGCGACATCGACATCGGACTCGTCTGGGACCCACCCTGGGGCCAGGACCGAATGTCGGAAGCCGCCAGGCTCCAACTCGGAATGTACTGACCAGGCACGGCCGCACCAAGACAGGACGGCCCGGCCCCGGGTTATGTCACCTGTGAGCGCCGCGAGCGAAAGGCATCACAGCGCAAAGGATGAACGAAGGAAGCGGCTTGCCACAGCTCAACAGCAACTCCCACACCAGCATGCAGGTCCACGAGGCCACGCCGGGTGCCGCCACGAGGTACGGATCCCGGCCGCGGTCCCGGGACATCAGCGCGCTCGCCCACAAACAGGCCACGTGCGCTTCGGGACATCTCGCTCATGTCGAGTGAATTCCTGAACAGGCCCGGCACCGTCGATGCCGGTGATGCGACCAACGCCGGTGTGGCCGCCCACTACGGGAACCCGATCTTCGAGCAGCGCGAACTGGCCGCGGGAACCGCGATCGTCGACCTCTCCCACCGGGCAGTGATCACCATCACCGGCCCCGATCGTCTGAGCTGGATCAACTCGCTGACCAGTCAGAGTGTCACCCACCTGGCACCAGGTGAATCCGCAGAGACCCTGCTGCTGAATATGACTGGTCGGATCGAATATGCGGTTCGTTTGATCGATGACGGTACCGACCTGTGGCTCTTGCTTGAGCGGGGAAAAGCATTCGGGCTGCTGCAGTGGCTGGGCAGCATGCAATTCGCGTTGCGGGTGGAACTTGCGGATCGTTCCGTCGATTTCGCGACAATCGGCACCCTTGGCCAGCCTGAGCTTCCGGTAGCTGCCCCGCATGGCCTCCCATTGGTCTGGCGCGACCCGTGGATGAATGTGAGCCAAGGTGGGCACCAGTACGCGGTAGCGATAAGACACCCGGCCGCAGGTTGGACCTACAGCGAATTGCTGCTGCCCCGCACCAAACTTGCCAGCATCGCCGCCTCCGATATTCCTGTCGCTGGGCTGCTCGCTCTCGACGCGTTGCGCATCGCCGCCTGGCGTCCAAGTTTTGCCACCGAAGTCGATGACAAAACCATTCCCCATGAACTGGATTGGTTGCGCACAGCTGTGCACCTGAGCAAAGGCGGTTATCGCGGCCAACAGACGGTGGCCAAGGTCCATAACATCGGCCATCCACCGCGCAGACTCGTCATGCTTTACTTGCACGATTTTGATACCGTGCTGCCGGCGCGCGGGGACGACGTTGTGGTGCCGAACCAGGACGGCCAGGACAAAAGTGTGGGCCAGGTGACCTCTGTTGCCCGGCACTTCGAATTAGGATCGATCGCACTCGCAGTCATCAAACGCGGTACCGATCCAGCTACCGAACTTCTCGTGCGAACCGCTAGCCGTGACATACCAGCGAGGCAGGTAGTGATCGTACCGCCAGATGCGGGCGCCTCATCCTCAGTCACCGTTCCTCGCCTGCCGCGCCGCAGCCCTGCACGGAGGTAATTCAGTTCCTGTGCTGTCCATATGAACAGGGCGAGCGCAACAGACGTCCTAACTTCCCAGCTCAATCTCGATCGTCGGTCTCACCTTCTCTTCGTTCGTGCAGCCAGGGGAGACCCCCACGTGATGCTCCTATAGTATAGTTGTCAATTGATATTTTGGACGGCTTTTTGCTCGTGGAGCCAGTCCCGAAATTGGCTCGCGAGGTAGTCGTCTCGGCTGAGTCCTCGTTCGATTCGGGAGAGGGTGCCAGGCCAGGTATTGAAGTGTCCGGCCGCCTCGCGGAGGGTGATGTGGAGGTCTTCGCGCGCGGTGCGTAGGTCGGTGATCGAGGGCGCCGCTTGTGGGTTGGTGAGTTGACGGTAGAGCTCCCGGGCGACGTATCGTTTCAGGCAGCGCATGATTTCCTTTTTGGTCTTGCCTTGAGCCGTTCGTCGGGCCGCATAGTCTCTCGTGCGGGAGTCGGTTGCGAGGCGTGAGACGACGACGTGGTGGATTGCCGCGTTGGCCGCTCTGTCGCCGCCGCGGCTGAGCCTGTGCCGGCTTGTCTTGCCCGACGAGGCGGGTATCGGAGCTACGCCGACGAGTGCTGCGAACTGCGTTTCCGTGGCGATGCGTTTGGGGTTGTCGCCCACGGTAACGAGGAGCTGGCTGGCTACTTCTATGCCAACACCGGGGACATTCCGTAACAGAGGCGCGCAGTCCCGAAGAATCTCTGCCATCACTGCATCGGTGTCAAGAATCTCCCGCTCGAGAAGTCGGTATCGGACAGCAAGTTTCTTCAAAGTGAGGGCCGTTGCGATCTCAGTGTCCGTGAGGTTTCCCATTGGACGGGAACGCTTCAACGCCGGGATGAGTTGCGCGGTGGTCAGCGGGCGGAACCGACTGCGCACGTGCTCCGGAGCGGAGACGAGTATCCCCTTGATCTGGTTGATGGCAATTGTGCGGGCCTTCATCGCTGAACTGCGGGCGG
>NZ_SOFB01000004.1:0-69834 GCF_004402815.1 Cryobacterium sp. Hz7 | reverse complement strand
AGGGCCTCCGTTGCATCGTGTTGAGTGTGGTAACCCAATCGATACCGGAGGTCCTCACCTTTTTAGCTCACGCCACGCTCACAACCTGTGTGGGAACAACAGCTAGATCGGGGCAGGCAGCGCCGCGACGGCCACCACCGCGAACAGCTTCGCAGCGTCCAGCCGGAGACGAACCGGCCGAAGATGTAGGCACCACCGGCATCACGACCCCCTTGATGACGGATGCCGCCGCCACGCGTTTGCGCGCCGATCCCGCCTTGAGCAGGCGCTCCCCGGGCAACGACATGCCGAACGCCAGGAGCAGCCGCACCCAGCATGGTCTCAGCCATCGGAGTGTGAAAGAACACCCGGTTGATGGCCAGCCCGGCGCCGACGCCGATGATGCCGAGGAGCGCGACGAGACAGCCCACCAGGATCACGAATCCGATGATGGAGAAGCCGACCAGAGCACCGCCCACGCGACGAGCTTAGGGAGGCCGGAACCGAGAGTTTCCCAGCCACAGCCGGGCACCGCCCGATAGTCTTACCCTCCTCATGGACCCTGATAAACCCTCGCCCATCCAGCCACGCCTCGACATCCTGCGCCCGAGTCTGAGAGGGCCACATGCTGTTTGAGTGGGCGATGGTGGGGGTCGGGCTTCTCCTCACCGTCGGAACGGGCATCTTCGTCGCCGCCGAATTCTCCCTGGTCACCCTGAACCGCAACGAGCTCGAGGCCCGGCAGGAACGCGGCGAGAAACGCCTCGGCCCGACCATCAAGGCCCTGAAGATCACCTCCACGCACCTGTCCAGTGCGCAGCTCGGCATCACGCTGACCACCCTGCTGACCGGGTTCACCTTCGAGCCCGCCATCAGCTCGCTGCTGACCGGGCCGCTCACGGGCGCCGGCGTGCCCGAAGGACTCGTGCCGCTGCTCGGCACCATCATCGCCATTTCGCTGGCCACCCTGTTCTCCATGGTGATCGGCGAGCTCGTGCCGAAGAACTTCGCCCTGGCCGTGCCGCTGGCCACGGCAAAGATCGTGCTGCCCCCGCAGGCCCTGTTCACCGCCGTATTCAAGCCCGTCATCCTGCTGTTCAACAACACCGCCAACGCCCTGATCCGCCTGGTCGGCATCGAGCCGAAAGAGGAACTCTCGGGTGCCCGCAGCGCCGAAGAGCTCAGCTTCCTCGTGCGGCGGTCGGCGACGGAAGGCGTGCTCGACAACGACCACGCGGCCATGCTGCACCGCACGCTGCGCTTTGCCGACCACACGGTCGACGACGTCATGACCCCCCGGGTACGGATGTCCTCGGTCAAGGTCACCGACTCTGCCGAGAGCATCCTGGCCCTGTCCACGGCCACCGGCTACTCCCGCTTCCCCGTGATCGACAGGGATTCCGACGACATCGTCGGGGTGCTGCACGTCAAGGCGGCCTTCGCCGTCGAGCTGGCGCAACGCGACCAGGTCACCGCCGACGAGCTGAAGGTGGAGGCACTGCGTGTGCCCGAGTCGATGGCCGTCGACACGCTCCTGGGCCTGCTGCGCAGACAGGGCTTCCAGATCGCGGTCGTCGCGGACGAATACGGCGGAACGGCCGGCATCGTCACGCTCGAGGACCTCGTCGAAGAACTCGTGGGCGAGCTGGAAGACGAGCATGACCGGGCGAAAGCCGGCGTCATCCGTTCGGGTCGTTCTGTGGTGTTCGACGCCGGCTGGCGGCCGGACGAGCTGTTCGATCGGACGGGCGTCACGGTGCCCGAGGACGGCGACTACGAGACCGTCGCGGGCTTCATCGCCGATCAGCTCGACCGCATTCCCGAACTCGGCGACGAGGTCCCCGTCGACGGTGGCATCCTGCGGATCGACCGAGTCGATGGCGTGCAGGTTCAGCGCGTGCGCTACACCCCCGAAGACCCCGAGCACGATCCGAGCCTGGCCACCAGACACGACCGAATCGTCACCCGAATCCAGAAAGACCTGACCCATGAGTGAGTACTGGCCGGGCCTGATCTGGCTCGTCGTGTTGTTGACCGTCAACGCGTTCTTCGTGGGCGCCGAGTTCGCCGTGATCTCGGCCCGCCGGTCGCAGATCGAGCCGCTCGCCGCCCGCGGCAACAAGGCGGCGAAGACCACCCTCTGGGCGATGGAACACGCGACCCTGATGCTGGCGACCAGCCAGTTGGGCATCACCGTGTGTTCGCTGCTCATCCTGAACGTGTCCGAGCCGGCCATCCACGGCCTGCTGGAGTACCCGCTGGCCCTGACCGGACTCTCTGAGCGCGCGATCAGCGTGATCGCCTTCGCGAGCGCGCTCGCGCTCGTGACGTTCCTGCACGTGGTGTTCGGCGAGATGGTGCCCAAGAACATCTCCTTCTCCGTGCCCGACCGCGCCGCGCTCATCCTGGCGCCGCCGCTCGTCCTCGTCGCCCGCATCTTCGACCCGGTGATCGTCAGCCTGAACTGGCTGGCGAACGGGGTGCTGCGCCTGTTCAAGGTGCAGCCGAAGAATGAGGCGACCAGCGCATTCACCCTCGACGAGGTGGCCGGCATCGTGGAGCAGTCCACCCGCGAGGGTCTCCTGACGGATGCTTCGGGCACCCTCTCCGCCGCGTTCGAGTTCACCTCGAAGCGAGTCTCCGACGTGGAGGTGCCGATCGGCTCAATGGTCTGCCTGCCGGCATCCGCGTCACCCGCCGACATCCAGCGGGCCGTCGCCCAGCACGGCTACTCCCGGTACATCCTCACTGACGTCGACGGGCAGCCCACGGGCTACCTGCACCTGAAAGACGTGATGGACCTCACCTCCGGGAGCACGTTCACGGAGCCGGTGCCGGCCAAACGCATCCGTCGCCTGGCCTCCGTGTTCCGGGGCAGCGAGCTCGAGGATGCCCTGGCGTCAATGCGGCGCCTCGGTGCGCATGTCGCCACATCGTTCGACGCTGACGGAGTCGCCACGGGCGTTCTGTTCCTCGAGGACATCATCGAGGAGCTCGTCGGCCAGGTCGATGACGCCACCACCGTGTAGGTGACAACCGGGGCGCGGATGCCGCGTGGAATGTCAATGGGTGCCCGTCACGTGTGTCTCATGACGCCCTCATTCATTCAAAGGCCTGATCGGTGTCTCGCATGGTCTCGAGTCCGTCGAGCATGAGGTCGAGCCCGACCAGGAATTCATCCCCATAGGAGTATCCGGGCTTCAAGACGTGGTCGGCCGTGAGTTCAGCCAGGTACGGGTACTCGCTTGTGGGCAGCTGCGCCAGCATGACCGCGGCCATCGCTGCCGTCTCTTCCTGCGTGGTGAAGGGCAGGCTCTTCTCCTGCATCGCGAACCCGTAGATATAGCTGTCGACAGCGGAGAACGCGTGGGCCGTCTTCTCGATCGAGAAACCGCCGTTGCGGAAGGTTCCGATCACCCGGTCGTGGTGCCGGAGGGTGCCCGGTCCCGGGTTCGTTCCGGAGTCACGAACGGTCGTAGCCCAAGCATGACGGGCGAGGACATCCCGGAATGAGATCGAGCGCTTTCGGATTGCCGGCTTCCACTCATCGCTGTGTGACGGCAATTCGATCTCGCTGAAGATCGCATCGGCCATGGCGTTGATGAGGTCATCCTTGTTGGCCACGTGGTTATAGATCGACATGGCCTTCACGTTCAGGTCCTCACCCAGACGCCGCATCGTGAGGGCTTCAAGCCCCTCAGTGTCGGCAAGGCGAACGGCGGTAGCGATCACCCGCTCGCGGTTCAAACGAGCTCGGGGTGCGGGTGCTGCTTCACGTGCTGCTGCCAAGTCTCTCTCCCGCACTCATATCCGTTGACAAACCTTACCACGTACATATATCTTACTTACAACATAAGCATACATCGTAAGTTTTAGCCACAGATACAGTAATGACACGAGCCATGACCACTCACCTCCACCCCGCGCCCAGCGCCACAGCGCCGGCTGCCACACTCAACCCCTTCCGCTGGTCGCAGCGAACCGGAGCGCTCGTAACGGGCACCGCCCTCACGGCCATGGTGTTCCTCTCGATCTTTGGTTATTTCATCGCCATCAACGGCCTCGTGACCGCCGGTGATGCGGAAAAGACGACCGATGCAATTTCCGCCTCGCCGGCGCTGTGGCTCGCCGGGATCGGCGCTCTGTGTGTCGTCGTCGTGCTGGACGTCGTCGCCGCCGCCGGCACCTACGCGCTCTTCAAGCCCGTCAGCCGTGTCGTCTCCGCTGTTGCCGGGTTGATCAGAATCGCTTTCGCCGGGTGGTTCATGGTCGCACTCAGCCGGCTCGTGGTCGCCTTCAACAACCTCGACACCCCGGAAGTCGCGCTGGCCGACATCGACTCGTTCTCGTCGATCTGGAACACCGCCCTGGGCCTGTTCGGGGTACATCTCCTCCTGATCGCCTATCTGTCGATCCGCTCCGGCTTCATGCCGAAGGTCTTTGGAATCCTGATCGGTCTCGCCGCCATAGGTTACATTGCCGACCTCATCGGCCTGGTGGTGGCACCCGCTTTCACCCCGACCTTCGGCCTGTTCGGCTTCGCGGGCGAGACCGCCATGATCTTCTGGCTGCTCATCGGGGGACGACGTCTCCCGCATTCCTAACCGCACCCGACCTCGCCCCGAACTATGCCCCGCTCATCCAGCCCAACGTCACCGCCGGCGACCGGCCGACGTTCTTGTCGCGAATACATTGGTCATAAGCGTGCGGGTTGCGACCGCGGGATGACGAGTCCACCAAGCGCTCAGTGCGGAATACCCTCGCCAGGCGAGGATACCCACCGCGAAGGAGGCAAGGGTGGCGAGCAGCGGACCGTCGTTCCCGAAAAGCGGGAAGACCTGCCAATGGACGAGATATACGAACAACGAGGCCGAGGCCGTGACGCTCATCACCGGCACCAGAATCCGCGGGAGGGGCACGGCCGGAAGCCAGAGGAGAAGAAGCAGTCCCGCTATCGTGGTCGCCTCGCGGGCCGGGTCGCCGAAGAAGCCCGGAACGGAGAGCACGACGACCGCCGAGCTCAGCACCCGCCGCGTGACGTCCGTGGAACGTGCGATGAGCCAGCCGAGAGCGATGAGCCAGAGCACGATCGGCAGCGAATACCGTTCGGTCGGCCCGGCCTCGACCCCTCCGGTCAGCAGCAGGCGAAGCAGAAGCGCCCCCGCAAAGAAGGACGCCGCGAAGACGAAGGGGTATCGGCGCTCGATCCGGTCGAGCTGGGGCACGCAGAAGAGAAGCGCCAGGCCGAGGATCGTCCACACGACGGATTCCAGGAACCAGTACTGCCATTGCACCGTCCAGCGTTCGTCGCCGCCGAGCAGGTTGTGCAGCATGAAGACCGTCGCGGGTTCGTACATCCCTCCAATCAGGCCAACTCCACCGATCCACAGCACGGCCGGGACGAAGATCTGGACGGCGCTGCGCAGAAGCTTCCCGAGCCGCATCGGCCGAGGTACATCGGCGAACTGGAATCGGGCCAGGTTGTAGCCCAGGATTCCGAGCAGCAGGTGAGCACCGCCCTGTATGTGGAAGAGGTTGGCGTGCGTCCCCGTGATGAGCGCGATGGCGATAGCCCGCAGCAAGACGGATGTCTCCATGCGCGCCAGCGACCGTCGGGGTCGCGCCCCGGACGGTGCGGTTCGGCGGTTGGCCAACTCCCGGGCCGATTTCGCGGGCCAGTCCCTGGGGAGCGTGCCGAGCATCTGCTCGAGCCGCACCGAGACCTCGACGTAACTGAGCGAGTCGCCGTGCAGCGCGACGAAGCTGTCGTCCAGGACCGCATCCGGGCGGTCGAGGAGGGTTGCGTAGAGCGCCCGAATATTCTCCGCCGTCACGGTCCCTCTGCGATCCACCAGCGGGGCTTTACGCTCGAGGAGCGCCGCCTCCCGGAGCAGGCTCGCGGTGTCTGGCTTGCCGCTGGACGTCAGGGGGAAATCCTGGACAAGGTGCACCCGGACGCTGTGATCGGGCAAGCCAAGCGCCTCCGCGGCGATCGGCGCGACGAGCCCGAGGGCCCACCGCTCTCGCACGAAGACCACAAGGCGTTCCTCATGGTTCACCGCCCTCGCTTCGACACCGTCGTCGTCAAGGAGCCGTTCGACCCGGTCGAGATCGATCCGCAGGCCGTATATCTTGACGAAGCGACTGCTCCGCCCGACGATTTCGAAGAGTCCGTCGTCGTGCTGGCGGGCTAGATCGCCGGTGCGCAGATCCCCCACTGTCGGTCCAGCGGCGAGTCCCTCCGGGCTCTCCGCGTATCCCATCATGACGTTCGGCCCGGTGTACACGAGGTCACCGACCGAGTGCTCGTCGGCGTCGTCGATGCGGAACTGCCCGCCCGGTATCGGGATTCCGATGGATTCAGGCCGGGTCGCCGCCAACTCCGGCGGCAGGTAGGCCATCCGTGCGGTCGCCTCTGTCTGTCCGTACATGACGACGAAATCGAATCCACGTTCCTGCCCCAGCCGGGCGTAATCGCGCACCCGGTCGGGGCCGAGCCGGCCGCCGGCCTGAGTGATGTAGCGCAGGCTCGGATGTTGGCGCCCAGCGAATCCGGTCGAATCGAGAAGGTCGAAGGTGTAGGGAACGCCGGCGAAGGAGGTGGCCCCTGCCGCGTCGAACTCGTTCCAGAATTCAGACTCGACCACCGAACGCTCGGTGAGGAGCAGGCTCGCCCCGGAGATCAGGTGGCTGTTCACGACTGAGAGGCCGTAGCAGTAATGCATCGGCAGGGTTGTGGCCGCCCGGTCCTGCTCGGTCAGGGCGAGGTAGTCGGCGATGCTTCTCGCGTTGCTGCGCACATTCTCGCGTGACAGCCGAACGAGTTTCGGCGATCCTGTCGAGCCCGAGGTGCTGAGCAGCAGTGCCAGCTCAGGGTGCAACGTGTGCCGGCTTCCCTCGCGTCGCTCATCCAGACGCCATTCGCCGCCGACGGGCGCCAAAACCACGTCGGGGTCGTAACGCTCAAGGAGCCCGTTCCTGTTCCGCTCCTGGCTCGGCTCGTCCCCGTCGCCTGCGATGAGGAGAACTGGATGCCCCGCCGCGAGCGCGGCGAGATAAGTCACCAGGGGCTCCAGGGCGTTCGCGCACGACACCATGACAAGTCGGCGGCCGTCTCCCAATAATTCCCGCCGGTCACGGACCAGTTCGTCCAGTTCGGCGTAGTTTATGGTTCCATTCGCGGTCACAAGGGCAGTCGCGGACGGATCGCCGGAGAGGAGTCGGAGGGCCTCAAGACCGCCCACCGGGTCGCGTTGGGTGCTCCTCAGTGGTTCTACCGCGCATAGTTTTGCGGGCGGGAATGCATCGTATGTTTTGTCGGTGCGCACGGCTGTCTCTGGTCGAAGTTTTCCCCCGCAGTCAAACTGAGGCAAGGCTAACCTTAGTTCAAGAACCCTGTGGATGGACCGGCAAACCTGCGACCTGCCGTTCCCTCCGATTCGTGGGAGCCACACTGATCAGTTCCACGACGAGGAAGTCGTCTCTCTGAGACCGATTCGGATGACCGACACGCACCCGGCCTTGTTTACATGACCAAACCTCATTACTGTCCGCTCCGAACCACCTATGATCAACGGGATCTCCTCGTTGACCGCTGACCAAGGAGTAAATCGTGAAACGACATTCCATCGGGATTCTCGGGGTTTCGACTGTTGCGTTGTTCGCCGCAGCCGTGCTCGGGTCCGGAGCAGCTCAAGCGCAGACCACGCAATCCGAACGCACCCCCAAAACGGTGACGTTGACCGCGAACCTCACGGAACTCAACGGCTCCGGGGCATCCGGAACTGCAACCGCGACAGTTCGCAACCAGAAGATCAAGCACATTGAAGTGCACGCCTCCGGGCTGACGCCAGATGCCCCGCACGCTCAGCACATTCACTACGGCAACCAGGCGATGAAGGAGTGCCCCACCATCGCACTGGACAGCAACGGTGATGGCCGCCTGAACACCAAGGAAGGGATTCCCGCCTACGGACCGGTCGTCGTCTCACTGACGACGACAGGGGACACCTCACCGGCCAGCTTCCTGGACGTCACCCGTTTCCCGGTGTCTGAGAGCGGCAGCTACCACTACAGCCGCGACAATCTCCACATCACCAAGGTGGCGGGAACCGGATACCCCGGCCCCAGCGAAACAGGAACGGCGAAAGAGATCGCTGATTCCATCCGCGAGGGCGAAGGCGTCGTCGTGATCCATGGCATCGACTACAACGGCAACGGCGAGTATGACTTCAGCCAGGGTCCAAGCGAGCTCGACCCGAACCTGCCTGCAGAAGCAACGGATCCGGCCGCCTGCGGCATCCTGGGATAGACAACACCCTCAGAACAACTCTGGGTTGAAAGAGCCTATGGCCCATCCTGCCGGATGGGCCATAGGCTTGCCGAAATCACCCTCGCAAGGAGAATGGTAATGAGATACCGGGAACGGCGGGGTCCGTCGGGCGCGCGTTCGTGAGCGAACCGGCCAGGGTCATCCGGCTGGTCTCGGGGACAGCAGAAAGGCACCCGGTAAGGGCCCGGCGACCGTACAGTTCGTCTCAGCTGTGGGACACGTATCGACCCTCGGTCAGGTCTGACCGAACGCTGCTCACGTACTCATTCGGTGCGAGGATGCGGCCGCTTGATTCGGTCACGTAGGTACCGACAGGAAGGACCCGGTTGGTGGTGGTCGTGATGTACGCGTTCATGGTGTTCCTCGTATATTTCGGCCACGCGAAGCGAGCAGGAGTTCGCGGGGCAACCGGGACACAAGAGTCCTCGGACTTGCCCGCTCAGTCCCGGCGCAGATGACGGGGCATTGATGGGGGCGTCGCGCAACTCTGGGGCGAGCGCCATGAGGTTGATCCGCTGGTCCCAGGTCGTGGGTCCAATTCATGGGGCCACGTCGTGGCCCAGGGCGGCAGACAACCAACTAATCGATCGGTGTCGATATATCGAGTGTGACTCTTGCCCCGATGGATGTCAATTTGTCCACCTGCACACCCGTCACTCGGGTTGGGGTCGCCGGCATTCAACGGTCACAGATTCGTGCGCTGACGGTAATTCCCTTGCCGCGGCGCCCGCCGCACGCCTACGCTGAATCATGCCTCACCTCACCGTTCCGGGCGCGTCGCTCCACTACGAAACGGCCGGCCACGTTTCGTCACCGGCACTCCTCTTAATGCATGCCGGCATCGCCAATCTGCGCATGTGGGACCCGCAGATCGACGCGCTGGCTGCCGGCCACTTCGTCATCCGTTTCGACAGCCGCGGATGCGGCCAGACGACCACCGAGAACGTGGAGTTCTCGCCGCGCGCGGACGCCCTCGCGGTTCTCGACCACCTCGGGGTGGCGTCGGCCACGCTGATCGGGTGCTCTCGCGGAGGCGGGATCGCCATCGACCTGGCCACGGAGAGCCCCGACCGCGTGGACGGCCTGGTGACCGTGGGAGCCGGGCCCAGCGGGTTCCCCGAAGTTGAACTGACCGATCTCGAGGACGCCCGGTTCGACGAACTGGATGCCGCATTCGACGCCCAGGACTGGCACCGTCTGGCGCGCCTCGAGGTGGCGCTCTGGGCGTTCGGCCCACTGCGCACCGAGGCCGACCTCGACCCCGAATTCGTGGCCACGGCCTACGCGCTGGGCCGTGTCAACGCCGCGCATGCGGAAGAGTCCCCGACGCCGATTCCGCTCGAGCCGCCCGCTTTCAACCAGGTCAGCGACATCGAGGTACCCGCGTTCGTCTCGGTCGGTGAGTTCGACATCACTCCGCATCTCGCCGAATATGAGTATGTCCTGTCGACGCTCCCTGACGTCACCGGCTTCACCTTCCGCGATACCGCTCACCTGCCGAGCGTCGAACGGCCGGCGGATTTCAATCGGGTGCTCGTGGATTGGCTGGCGGAGCACCGGCTCTAGTCCGGCGCGGCCGGGGCGCACGAAGGCCGAGCCGGCCGGGGCATCCTCCTGGCCGGGGCCGCCCTGCTCACGCTCGTCGCCGCCGTCGTCACGCCGTGGGCCCTGACGCTGGCGGCCTCACCCTCTGAAACGGCCCTCATCGTCGACGGCCTGCGCGCCCTCGCACTCGCGACCGCCCTGCTGCAGCTCGCGGTGTCATTCCCCGCGGGCCGCATCCTCACCGACACCGAGCGCCGCTGGGCGTTCTGGGCACTGCTGGCCCCGACCGTGGCGGCCGTCGCCCTGCCGGTCACCGGTCTCGCGGAGACCCTGCCGGCCGGCGTTCGCGCCGCGCTGCTGCTGGGCTCCCCCACCTTGGCGGTCGTGCCCACGGTGATCCTGCTCGGCGCCATCGGAATCTGGCTGCGGCTGCACGTCTACTCCGGCACCGCACGGATCGAGCGTGTCGTGGCCCTCGGCGCAGCCGCGCCAACGCTGCTCGCGCTGATCTGGTCCGTGCGGCAGACGACGGATGCCCCCGCGCCCGTCGACGGCATCGCCGTCGCGACCGCGGCATTACTCGTCTGCGCCCTCGGCCTCGTACTCGACACGGTGGGGGCACGTGACACGGCCTCGAACACCCAAGGGCGGACGGACCGGCTCGCCCTCGAGGCCGGCGCGGGCCTGATTCTGGTTCCCGGCACTCTCCTGACTCTCGCCGCCGGGAGCCCCCTCGCCTGGCTCGTGCTGCTGCTGGTCGGCGCGACCGCCCTCGTCACGGCGATCGCCCCGGACGGGCTCTTCGGCTCCCGGTCACCGCGACGCCATCTTGGCTGGCTCGCCCTGCTGCTCGGCACGGCCGGCCTCTGGGTCGGGCTGAACCGCGTCGGCACCGAGGCCCCTGAGCCGTACGTGCTCCCGGTCGCCGGCATGCTGCTGGTCCTGGCCGTGCTGATCCGCCGGTTCGGCCGCATTCCTCGGGCTGCAGCGGCAAGCCCGGCCGCGGCGCTGCTCACCCTGGCCGGCCTGCTCGTGGCGATCGTGCCGCTGGCGCTCGCCTCGGCCTCCGGCTCGCCCGCGCGTCCGATCGTCATGGCCGCGGCGTGCGGCGTGCTGCTGCTGGGCTCTGCCGCCGCGCGCTGGGGGCCATCACGATCGGCGTACCTTGCCGCCGCCTGGACGAGCGGAGCAATCGGGCTCCTGGTGACCAGCATCGTGCAGCTGATGCGCGTGCTCGGCGCACCCGGCGCACCCGATGCGCGGCTCGAATGCTGATTGTTCCCGCTCGCTGCCGCGGCGGCGGGGGCGTTCCTGATCGGCGCCCGCACCGACCCAGCGACCCTCCGTCCGCGCACCATCGCGAGCATCACGCTGCTCGTGCTGGCGCTGGCGACCGTGACGACGGCCGAGATTGCCGCATTCACCGGGGCCGATATGACCGATGACGCCGCCGTGACCGCGGTGCGTGCATCCGTTCTCGTGCTCGCCCTCGGGGTCGTGCACGTGCTGGCCGCGTGGCGGCTGCGCGTGCCCTTGACCATGGCCGTCGGCTGGGTTGCGGCGGGGCTGGCCGGGTTCGCCCTGATGAGCGCCGTGGGGACGCAAGCCACCGAACCGTTCGAGTTCGTGACCGTGCCGCTCGGCCTCGCTATCGTCGTCGGCCAGGTGCTCGCCGGGCGCGCGCGATCGGCCGACACCGAGGCGCCGGTCGCCGTGCGGGCCCGCTGGATCACGGCCGGACTGGCCCTGGCCCTGCTGCCCGGCGCGGTGGTCGGCGGCACGGGCGATCTCCTCCGCCCCGTGCTGGCCCTGACCATCGGCGGTGCGTTCGCCGTCAGCGGGGCGCTCCTCCTGGTCCGGCCGCGCTGGGCATCCCTCGCCTGGCCGGCCCTCGGCGTCGGCGCGCTCACGGTTGTGCTCACGGCCGCATCCCGCATCCAGCCGCTGCTCGAGCTCGCGCCGAACGGCCCAGACACCCGGCTCGAGGCATGGCTGCTGCCCTCGGCGCTGATCCTGGCGGCCGTCGGCACAGGTCTCGTCACCGTCACCCGGCGCACCGATGAGGGTACCGGCCCGGGCCGCGGCGAAGCAACGTATGCCCCCGCGCTGCGCCTCGGTTACGTCCTGTTGGTCCTGGCGATCGTCGGGGTTCTCGCGGCCGAGGTGGCCGCACTCGGCTACGAGCCGCTGGCGACCATCCGGGTGATCCTGCTCGTCTGGACTTTCTCCGCGCTGCACCTGGCGGCGTTCTGGTGCGACGACAGCCGGCTGGGCCGGATGGTCGCCTGGGTGGCAATCGGGGCTGGCGGCGGCGCCGTGGTCGCCGGGTCCGCGTACGCGGCGCCGGCCACGGTGGAGATCGTGAGCGTTCCACTGGCCATCGCCCTGCTGGCCACCGGTTGGTTGCACCTCGACGTCACGCCGGCCGCGCGCAGCCGGCGCTGGCTTGCTCCCGGGCTGCTCGTGCTGCTCGTTCCGTCAGTGCTGCTCGACATCACCGAGAGCCCGCTCTGGCGGGTGGTGGGCCTCGGCCTCGTTGCCACCGTGGTGATCGTGGTCGGTGCCGTGCGCAAGTTGCAGGCTCCGTTCGTGATCGGCGCGATCGTGCTGATGCTGCACGCGGTGGCGCAGCTCTGGCCCTGGATCTCGCTGGCCTACGGCGCGGTGACGTGGTGGCTGTGGCTGGGCGTGGGCGGCGTCATCCTGATCGTGCTCGCGGCCCGCTACGAGCAGCGGATCGCGAACTTCAAGGCGATCTCGATGACTATCTCGGCGCTGCGGTAGCGGCCCGGCTCAGGACTGCACCGCGTGGCTGATCGTCAGCTGCACGAAGTCGGTGTTGATCAGGGCCTTCGAGAGATAGAACGGGCGCCCGTCGTGGTCGAGAGTCTGGGTGAGGATGAGCACCGGGCTGCTGGCCGGCAGCCCGAGCAGCTTGCCGCGTGTGGCACCGGGAACACCGAGCGTGATGTCGGTTTCGCCGGGCCCGAAGATCGGACCGAGCACCGCGATCAGCGCGGCGAGCGCACTGTGTCCCGCAGCTCCCGCGTCACCCTGGGCGTTCGCGTCGACGCCTGCCTCGGACACGGCCGCCACCGCCGCCTCGCCGAGCCGGCTCAGGCGGTCTCCCGGCACGTGCTCCTGGATCAGGGCGATGGGTGCACCCTCCCGGGTGATGACGCTCTCGAGAAACCATGAGGCCTCGTCGGTGCGGATACCGATGGCGTCCGCAGTGAACGCGGGCGACGCGGACTGCAGCGCAGTCTGGGTGCGGCGAACGTGCACGGTCGGTCCGGTCTCGCTGAGAAGCTCCTCGATCGGACGGATCTTCTGCAGCCCGAGGTGAGGCAGCCGGTCGGCGACGAAGCGCCCGATGCCCCGGCGCGAGCGCACGAAGCGGTCCTCCTCGAGAAGCATGAGGGCCTCCCGCACGACCGTGCGGCTGACGCCCATCGCCGTGCCGAGCTCGGACTCCGATGGGAGCAGGGAGGCGATCGGCAGGGATCCGTTGCGGATCGCCTCGGTGATGCGCGAGTACACCGCCACCCGCAGCGGCAGAGCTCCATTGGTCTCGAGCGGACCTGCCAGGGCCGTCTCCGTGCGTCGATCCATTCGTTCTCCCCTGGTCGGTGAGTCGAGCCTATCGTGTGATCTCACGTACTTGTATAACAAGCATGTACACTGAGCGTGTCGACCTTGTGTTTGCTCCAATGAAGGAGTCGTGTCATGCTCGTGCTTTCCTCCGAAGCCGCTCCCGTAATGGGGCGCGCCCGCGCTCCCCGGGCTCCCGGAGTGTTGATCGGCACGCTGGTCCTGGCGATCCTGACGTTCCAGCTGAATGCCACCCTCCTCTCCGCCGCCTTGCCAGCCGTCGGCGCCCAGTTGGGCGAGAGCATGCAGGATGTCGCCCGGGTGCAGTCGGTGTTCTTCCTTTCCGGCGCCGTTTTCGGCATGGTCTTTTCCCGCTGGAGCGATTTCCTCGGCCGCAAGCGCAGCCTCGTGATCGTACTGACGCTGCTGCTGATCGGCACCGTCATCTGCGCCCTCGCACCGAGCCTCCCACTGCTGCTGCTCGGCCGGGTACTGCAGGGCGCGTCCAACGCCACCTTCACGATCTCCTTCCTCCTACTCTCGGAGCGCCTGAACAGCCGCCTGTTCGGCATCTCGGTCGGCATTATCACCTCGGTCAACGGCGGCCTGTTCGGCGTCGACGGCTTCCTCGGCGGCTACGTGACCGACACCATCGGCTGGCGGTTCCTCTTCGTGATCACCCTCGGCCTCGGGCTGGTCGCAATCAGTTGCGTCGCACTCTTCATTCCGCAGGATGAGCCGCGCACCCAGGACGGGTCAATGGACTGGTGGGGTGCCGGCATCCTGTCCCTGTTTCTGGTGCTGCTCACGAGCCTGATCTCGCAGGCGTCGTCGTCAGGCTGGGCCGACCCGCTCACGCTCAGTTACCTCGTCGGGGCGGTCGTCAGCGCGGTCGTCTTCGTGCTCGTTGAGAGGCGCACCCGACGGCCGCTCATTCCCATCCACGCGCTGCGTTCCCGCCGGGTGTGGCCGCTCCTGCTGTCCACGATGCTCACCCTGGCCGGGGTCTTCTCCGCGCTCAACTTCACCGTGGTCTTGCTCAGCCAGAACAATCAGGTGGGTTACGGGCTCTCCGCCTCGATGTCGGCGCTGCTCTACCTCACCCCGACCGCGTTCGTCGGCGTCACCGCGGCGATCTTCTCCGGCTGGATCGCCGTGCGGATCGGTTGGATCACCGCGCTGAGGCTGAGCAGCGGCGTCATCACCCTGATCACGGTCGGCCTGGCCGTGTTCGCGATGGACCGCTGGCTGGTTTTCAGCCTGCTCATCGTGATGGGCGTCTTCTACCTCGGCCTGTTCCAGAGTTCGGTCAACGGCGTCTCCGTGCTCAACTCGCCGCCCGAAGCCCGCGGGGCCCTGCCCGGCCTGAACGGCGCCTGCTTCGGCATCGGCATCGGCATCGGCATCGCCCTAGTCGCCCCGGTCGTGGCCGCGGGCACGGTCGCCGGCTTCCAGACGGCCCTGTGGATCTCCGCGGGTCTCACCCTGGCATCCTTCCTGGCCTCCCTGATTCTGCGCCCCGCCGTATGAACTCCCGCACCACTTCTGAACCCCTGAACCAGCACGATGAGAACGGATGGTCAACGATGACTCCCACGACGGCTCCCCACCCCCGCCCGATCTACCTCGACTGCGACACCGGGATCGACGATGCGATGGCGCTTGCGTTCTTGCTGGCGACACCGGGCATCCGTCTGGTCGGGATCGGCACGGTGAGCGGATGCGTCAACCCGGCCGTCGCTGCGGCGAACACCCTGAGCCTGCTCGCGACCGCCGGGCGTGACGATATCCCGGTCGCGGTCGGCGTCTGGGAGCCCGTCAGCGGGATCTCCCGGCGCGGGACCGCCCACATGCACGGCCGCAACGGGATCGGGGACGTGCTGCTGCCCCGCTCGCGGCGGCACCCAGTCGACGACAGCGCCACGGAGCTGCTGATCCGGCTGGCGCACGAATATCCCGGCGAACTGGAGGTCATCGCGGTCGGCCCGCTGACGAACCTGGCCGAGGCCCTCTGCCTCGACCCGGAACTTCCCCGGCTCGTGCGTCGCGTCACCATCATGGGCGGCGCCGTCTTCGCGCCCGGCAACGTCGGCAAATTCGCCGAGGGCAACATCGCCGCCGACCCCACGGCCGCCGCGGACGTCTTCGCGGCCAGCTGGCCGGTGACCGTGGTCCCGCTCGACGCGACGGCGCCGCACACCTTCGATGAGACCCACCGGCGGGCACTCGCCTCGGCCTCGGGGCTGACCCAGCAGGCACTGGCCGCCATGCTCGGCACCTGCCTGACGCAGTGCGGCACGCAGTTCAGCACGCGGCGTTTCGCCCTGCATACCTCCATCGCCGCGGCCTTCGCAACCGGCGCTCTTGCGGCCGAGCGGGCGCCGACCCTGCGCATCTGCGTGGACATGAGCGCCGGCCCGCGCCACGGCCAGACCCACTTCGCCAAGGTGGAGGCGGCGGCCGGGGGGCCTGTCACCGCGGGGCCTGCCGGGCAGAATCCGCACGAGGCCCGGGTCGTGCTGTCCATCCGGCGAAACGCCGCGACGCTGCTCCTGGAACGAATCCTCACCCTCGCACCCGCTGCGACTTCGGCTCAGGCTTTCGTGCCGGCTGCCGCTGAGGCCGTTGTTGTTCCGGGTCAGGCTCAGGCTCCGTCCGGAGCCCGAGCACAGGCGCCCGCTCGGACCCGTAGGCAGGCGGAACCGGTACTAGCCTGAGCCGCCGTCTGCATCCGTCGGCATCCGTCGAGCCGCTCTTCTTGAAGACTTTCGCAACACGCCGTGACGCGCGCAACCGCAGTGCCAGTCTGAGAAAATAGACGAATGACCGCAACACTCGTGGCCAAGGGCCTGACCGGCGGGTACGCGCACCGCACACTCTTTGATTCCCTCGACCTCACCGTCGCGCCCGGCGACGTCGTGGGTGTCGTCGGTGTGAACGGATCGGGCAAGTCCACGCTGTTGAGCTTGCTTGCGGGCCTGTCCGAACCGCAGTCCGGCACCGTCAGCCTCGCCCCGGCCGACGCCTTCGTCGGTTGCCTGCCGCAGGAGCACGAGCGTGTGCCCGGTGAGACCGTGGCCGGTTACATCGCCCGGCGCACCGGCTGCGCCCAGGCGACCCTCGAGATGGACGACGCGGCATCCACTCTCGGCGATGCATCACCGAGCCCGCGACCCGACGGCCTCGACCCGGCCGACGCGTACTCGGCCGCCCTCGAGCGCTGGCTGGCCAGCGGCGCCGCCGATCTCGATGAACGGATGCCCGTGGTGCTCACCGGCCTCGGTCTCACTTTCGGCACCGAACTCGCCGAGCACACCCTGATGACGTCTCTGTCCGGCGGGCAGGCCGCGCGGGTCGGACTGGCCGCCCTTCTGCTGTCGCGCTTCGACATCGTTCTGCTCGACGAACCCACCAACGACCTCGACCTCGACGGCCTGGAACGCCTGGAGTCCTTCGTCACCGGCCTCCGCGGCGGCGTCGTGCTCGTCAGCCACGACCGTGAGTTCCTGGCGCGCTGCGTGACGCGCGTGCTCGAACTCGACCTCGTCCAGGGGGCGAACCGGGTCTTCGGCGGCGGCTACGACTCCTACCTGGAGGAACGCGAAACGTCCCGCCGGCACAAGCGCGAACACTACGACGAGTTTGCCGAGAAGAAGGCCGACCTCGTGGGCCGGGCCCGCACCCAACGCGAATGGTCAAGCCAGGGCGTGCGGAACGCCATGAAGAAGGCACCCGACAACGACAAGATCCGACGCAAGGCATCCGCCGAGTCCAGCGAGAAGCAGGCGCAGAAGGTGCGGCAGCTGGAGAGCCGCATCGCGCGCCTCGAGGAGGTCGACGAGCCGCGCAAGGAGTGGCAGCTCGACTTTACGATCGGGTCCGCGCCCCGCTCGAGTTCGGTGGTGTCCACGCTGAGCAACGCGGTGCTCCGCCAGGGCGATTTCACCCTCGGCCCGGTGTCGCTGCAGGTCAACGCGGGTGAGCGCATCGGCATCACCGGGCCGAACGGGGCCGGCAAGTCCACGCTGCTGCGCGCGCTGTTGGGGCATCAGGTTCCGGATGCCGGCACGGCCAGCCTCGGTGCCAGCGTCAGCATTGGCGAAATCGACCAGGCTCGGGCTCAACTCGATGGCACCCGGCACCTCGCCACCAGCTTCGAGGAACTCGTGCCCGATCTGTCCACGGCCGAGGTGCGCACCCTGCTCGCAAAATTCGGCCTCAAGGCCGACCACGTCAACCGTCCGGCCGCGGACCTCTCCCCCGGCGAGCGCACCCGTGCCGGCCTGGCGCTGCTGCAGGCGCACGGCATCAATCTACTGGTGCTCGACGAGCCCACCAACCACCTCGACCTGGCCGCCATCGAGCAGCTCGAGCAGGCCCTCGAGTCCTACGAGGGCACGCTGCTGCTGGTCACCCACGACCGACGGATGCTGGCCAACGTGCACACGGACCGGCACTGGCGGGTGGACAACGGCCAGGTGACCGAGGCGTAGGTGAGCGGACCCTATTCGATTGGTGGAGTCGCTCCCGGAAAGTCAGAGCTGACTGCACCGAGTGGACACGGTGCGCCCAGGCGGAGCGTCGTGTCCGGTGTTGAACCAATTCGACGGAGAATCTGCCGGAAAACTGCATTTTCAGGCTCTATGGGGGCGATTTGGGCAGAATCTCCGTCGAATTCGTTCGAGGAGAGTCACTGCCAGACCTCGCGGACAACCGCCGCGAACCCAAATCCACGATCCCTCACGGCTGTCAGGCCCCTCGCATCAAGGACTCAGTAGCCGTCGGCAGGTCCTACCGGGGTGGTGCCGGCGATGCTCCAGTGCCGACCGCTGTCGACTGTCTCAGCTTCTTCCCAGTTTTCGTCACCGTCAGCGGCGTCTGCCAGGTGCAGGGCCGGTGGTCGCGGCGCAGACGGATTTCTTCAGTATCCCGGGCGGGTACTGCCGACGTTCTTCGGCCGGCGGCGCGACGAGCGAACCTTCTGCATCGCGGCCTTCCCCTGCGGGCTGCGCAGGTACTTGGTGACCACGGTCAGGATTACGGGGATGTACTTCAGCAGGCGCGCCATGGCGGTCTCATTTCTGTTCAAAATTTTGGGTACGAGAGTGCGGTAGCGGCTGGGCAGACCTGCGCCCGCCCAGCCGCCCGGTGCAGGTGTTGGATATGAGTGTTAGGTGCTGGACGTCAGCGGCCGAGTGCTTCGCGGTCGACGCGGCGGTGGAACCGCATTCCGGCGAGTCCGCCGACGATTGCGCCGATGAGGCTGATCAGGACAATGACGATCGCGGTGATGATGCTGCCTGCCGTGAGACCGTCCGGATTGAGCGGGATGCTGGGCAAGCTGTTCAGGTTCCCCAGAACGTTGAGTTCACCGCCGGCAATGACCCCGAGGATCCCTGCGATGGCAGCGATCACGATCGCCCAGACCCAGACCGCGATTCCCTGCTTGATTCCGTTGAAGCGGGCCATCCGACCGGCGACGTAGCCGCCGCAGAAATATGACACGAAGACCACAACCGCGAGCACAATCGCTCCGACCAGTGCCATGGTGCCGGCGTTCCCGGCAGCAGTTCCGGCAGCTTGGTCTGTGGAATCGGCCCCGCCCAGGCCGACTGCGGCTCCGACCGCAGCGAACAGGGCGGTGAGGATCACCGCGGTCCCGGTGGCGGTGAGCCAGCCGAAGAAAGCCGATCCCCACTTGATCCCGCCGAAGCGGGCCTCGTCGCGGCCGACGGCCTTATCACGGTCGGCGACCTCGTGGCGGTTGGTCGCCCCATCGCCCGCGGATACCGCAGCATCGGAGCCGTGGTCGTCGATGTTTCGATTCATGTTTAAACCGGATGAGTCGTATGTTGCCATGTTGATATCTCCTCTACTGATATAGATATGAACCTCAGAGAGTCAGGACGACTTCGCTCAGCCGCGTCACAGGAGAATCGATGGAGTGGACGCGATCGGAGCGTGTCCCGCCGAGACAGAATCTGTCTTCAGCGAGAATCTCATAACATGTAGTCGTATTTCAGAGGGTGTTCGTCACAGAAATCAAGCAGGGAATTTCGCGCTCCGGGAGGATTCAGGCGCTCTGAGAGGCGCGGGGGTCTCCCGCCTAGATGACAAGGGTCTGGTCGACCAGCCCCTGAGCAACCTGGGACAACAACAAGTGGTTACTGCGAGCGTGATTCCTCAGCAACGCGAATGCGTCCTCCATCGAGACTCCGCGGGAATGCGAGATCACGCCTTTGGCTTGCTCGATGAGGACTCGGGAGTTCAACGCAATCGTCAATTGCTCCCGCACCGAGTTGCTTTCTCGGAGCGTGCGTTCCTGCAGAATCCCGATCGTGGCCACATCGGCCAACGCCTGGGCCGCGCGCACATCCTGTTGACGCAGGGCGCCGGGAACAGTGGACAACAAGTTGAGGGCGCCGATGGTAGTCTCACGCAGCCGCAACGGAATCGCATGGACCGCAGCGAAACCCTGCTCCCTGGCACTGTCCCGAAACCGCCGCCACGCGAGCGGGCTGTCCTCCACGTCCGGCAGGGACACGACCGACCCGGTGATGAAACACTCGACACACGGGCCCGCCCGAGCGCTCAGTTGCATCACCTCGACAAGCCTGCTGGCTTCGCTGGTGGAAGCGACAACTTCGAGCTCTCCGTTTTCGTCGGCCAGGAGAATACCTGCCGCCGCAATATCGAAGAGCCCGGCGCAACTCTCCACCAGTGTCTGGAGGAGCTCCACCACGTCATAACCGGCAACCAGGGTGTCAGCTAGGGTCGCGAACGTTTCGATCAGGCGGTCTTCTCTCGTTTCATCAATCATGAGACCCTTCGATCTGGTTTTCATTCACCGCAAAAGTCAATCGCCGGTCGATGATCTCCTCCGCGATCTCCTGCACAGATCGGCCGACGGCGAAGGCATGGCCCTGGATGGTCAGACGGGCGTCCAGGGCAGAAATCCCCAGTTGGGCCAGCACCATGCCTGTGGCCTGATGCACCTCACGTCGGGAGAATTGTTTGCGCGTGTCGGTTTCACCCTTAATGTCGCTCTGGGACAGCCGGATGGCACGGGCGAGAACGAGCCGGCTGACGACGGTCGCGAGGGCTGCAGTGTGCTGGATATTCAGATCACTGAGATGACTGGGCCGACTCGTGTACAGGTCGATCGCCCCGATGCGCAACGGCCCCAACGACAAAGGAAAAGCAAAAAGCGCGCCCAGATCATCGGCGATGATTGCCTCCGAGAACGCCGGCCAAACCCGGTTCGGTCGTTCGCGAATGTTCGGCTCGAAGACCGGCGCCCCGGTTTCTAGAGCATCCCAACTCGGACCCTCGCCCAGATCGAATTGCAGCTCGTCCAGCCGCATCGATTGGGCGTCGCTCGCCGAGATTGTCTCATCAGGGAGAAAGTCACCGAACGTCGAGATTGACACGCCATCCACTGGCAGTACCCCCAGGAACGGCTCGAACAGACGGGACTCGCTGCCTGTCAAAGCGGACAATGCCTTTTCGGCAACCGCGAATTGATCACGCATGGCAATCCCCCCTGCGATTCTCGCTGCTGCTCCTTTTCAAACGTGGCCAAGTCATTTTCCGAACGTACCCCGCCACGTCCGAAACGGGAGGCTCAAGAAGCCTTCACGACCGATATTTGAGTTCCAGCAAGTCTTTCTTCCAGGTCGTAGCCGAGCGCCGCAGCGATATTCAGCAGCTGCGCCTCGAGCAGCTCCTGTTCAGCACACGACATTTTCCTCTGAGCTTCACCGATCCGTGCACGAAAATCACCGTAGATGCTATCCATCAGCGTCTCGCCCGTCGCAGTCAGCTCCAGGAACAGGCTCCGCCGGTCATTCGGGTTGGCAACTCGGCGCACGACATCCCGGGCGACCAACCGGTCAGAGATCGCGGTGACCGCACCCATCGAGAGATCCGTGGAACCGGCCAAAATCTTCGGTGTCACCCGGCCCGCTTCCGAAATTCGAAAAAGAACCCGTATCTCAGAACCCGTGAAGCCATCCTTCGCCGCCATCCCGGCACGCGTCTTGTCCAGCGCTCGAAGCAGAACGACCACCGCAGCAGCAACACCCTCGAGAACCTGGACGGAGCCACTTTCCTTGAACATGGATTCCTCCCGACATCAACGAAAAGTACTCAGCTGGATCTGCGGCACATTTCCGCCTCCACCCTATCGACGACGTGCATCATCTTCCAACATAAAATAATTTGAAATTCAAACTGATCGCTATATATTACTTCCCGACGCCAATTCTTAGGGCATCGTCCGATCTCTGCTGAACCACCACGTGGCGCTTCAGGGTCCGCTGAGAGACAGGGTCTATTTCCATGAACGAGTACCGTCTGACCGTGAATGGCGACCGTTACGTTGTCGACACCGACGATGACCTGGCAGCATGGAAAACCTCCGTGGCCGACGCGGTGCAGCGCGGTGGAGGATTCATCAATGTGATCAATTCCGCCGGGTTCTTGACTACGCTTCTGATCACCCCGAACTCGACCGTCACGCTGCAACAAGTCCGCTCCCAACGACCGGAGCCCTGGACCCAGCTTCTCGCCGAGGAGGCCTTCACCTACGAGGACTTCTAGCTCTCCGAACTGGTGTCTTCGGCAACTCCTCAGCGGGCCCGTCGCGGCGTACGTTTCTAGTAACAACCCGGGGGACAGATGCCGCAGCCGTGAGTCACACAGCCCGCACCTGGGGCTCACATGCCCGCGCTCCAACCGCGCCGGCACCGCCGGCATCGCCGACAGCGTGCGCTGAGCCCGCTGCCCTCCACCGGACGCCCGGGCGCCGGCTCTGCCTCTCCGTCGCCGTGAAGTTCTGGCTGTCCGTTCTGTTCGCGCTCAGCTGGACCGACGCATCCGTTTGGATCTCGCTGCCGTGGATCCAGGACCTGACCCGCCTGACCGGCGAACCGGCGGCGTGGATCATCGTCTTCCTGGTGGCATTCCTGCCTGGCTTCGTGGTGGCGTTTCTAAGCCTGTCGCTCCTGCTGGATCGCCAGCCGCCGTTCCGGGTCCCCGATCCGGTCACCCCCCTGACCATCATCGTGGCCGCCCGAAACGAGCAGGACGGTCTCCGGGAGGCGATCCGCTGCATCGGCGGGAGCGATTACGCCGGCGAGGTGACGGTGATCCTCGCCGACAACGGCTCCGATGACGCTACGGCGCGGTTCGCCAACGTCGCCGCCATCGAATCCGACGTGGACCTGCTGGTCGTGCGGCAACCTGTCCCCGGCAAGTCGAACGCGCTGAACTCCGCACTGACCCACGTGACCACGCCCTATCTGATCACGGTCGACGCGGACACGCTGCTGCACCGGAAGGCCCCGCGCCACCTGATCTCCCGGCTTGAATCCGCCCCGGCAGACACTGTTGCCGTGGCCGGCGCGGTTCTCGTGCGCAACTCCCGCATCAACCTGCCCACCCGCATGCAGGAGTGGACGGGCTGTTCTGGGTGCCCGGCCTCGTGCTGTTCGCCGTCTTCGGCAACACGGCCGTGGTCTCGATCTGGGCGCTGGCCGTGCTTCCGATCACCCTGGTGATCTACGGAAGTCTGCGCATGTTCCAGAGCCGCCGGGTCTTCGGTCCGCTCGGTCTGGAAATGCGACGCAACCGGTTCGGCTACCTGGCCTATCTGCTCGGCGACCAGGTGCTGTGTTCCTACGCGTCACTGGTCGGCTATGTGCAGTTCCTCACCGGGTCCGCCCGCCGCTGGAAGTAGTCCCGCTCAGCCCGAGCGCGCTCAGCCCTCGGCGGGAATCAGGTAGCGGTGGCGCACGTGCCGGCGGCCGGGGTCGGCCTGCCAGAATTCGACCTCGACCGGGCGCAGGGCGTACAGCTGCCAGGTGGGGTTCTCTGATCCGTCGGCGCCGGGCCGTTCGGACCAGTCGGCCGCCGAGGCATCCGTCGACAACTCGGCGACCGGGCCGACCACGCGCACCTGGCGGCCCAGCGCCGACCAGAAGAAATTCATCGCGGCCAACGGATGCTCCGTCAGCTCCCGGCCCTTGCGCGACGCCCGCGAGGTGGCGAAGTGCCAGCCCTCGGCGTCGAGATTCTTGAGGATGAGCATGCGCGACGACGGCATGCCCTCGGCGCCGACGGTCGCCAGGCTAAAGGCGTGCGGCTGGGAAACCCCGGCCGCGAGGGCCTCATCAAGCCACGACCGGAACAGTACAGCCGGGTCGAGTGGCGCCGACGCCGGGTCGAAAATCGGCAGATCGACGGGAAAATCCGGCAGGGAACGCAGCATGCTGCGGAATGATTCGCTCACCCACCGAGCCTACTGCGTCGACTGTCAGCGTTCAGAGAGTGCCGCTAGCGTTGGAAGCAGACAAGAGGAGCGAGATGAAGGTACTCATTGCAGGATGCGGGGACCTCGGCACGGAGGTGGGCCTGCGTTTCGCGGCGCTCGGGCACCGGGTGGTGGGGTTGCGCCGCAACGCGGCCGTTCTCCCCGCCGGCATCGAGGGCCAGTCCGTCGACCTCAGCGCGCACAAGCCGGTCGTGCCGGCCGACACCGAGATCGTGATCGTGGCGATCGCCGCGGGCAACCCCAGCCCCGCGGTCTACCGGGCGGCCTACGTGGACGGTCTGCAGAACCTCCTCGACGCGCTCGACGAGGCCGGCGTCACGCCCCGCCGCGTGCTGCTGGTGTCGTCGACCGCCGTCTACGACGTGTCCGACGAGAGCTGGGTCGACGAGCAGACGCCAGCCAACCCGCGGCCGGGCACCGACGCCATTCTGCTCGAGGCCGAACGGATGCTGCACGCCCGCATCCCCGCGGCTGTCGTCTTCCGCCTGTCGGGCATCTACGGCCCCGGCCGGGAGCGCCTGATCACCCAGGTGCGGAGCGGCCGCACCACCGCGTCGGCCTCGGCCCGCCACACGAACCGCATCCACCGGGATGATGCCGCGGCCGCGATCGTGCACCTGATGCTGCGGGAGGAAGCACCGGCGACCCTCTATCTCGGCGTCGACAGCGCGCCGGTGCGCGGCGGTGAGGTGCTGGCGTTCCTTGCCGAGGAGCTTGGACTGCCGGCCCCTAAGCCTGAGGCACCCGGCGCTCCCGGCACAACGACTGCCGCGCCCACTCGGCCCGTCCCGCGGGACAGCCAGCGCGGAGGCGACAAACGCCTCCGCAACCAGCTGCTGCTGGGCACGGGTTTCACGTTCAGCTATCCGACCTACCGCGAGGGCTACCGGGCCGTGCTGGCCGGCCGGGGCATCCGTCACCCGTAGCTCAACCGGGTTCGGTGTGAACCAATTCGTTCGGGAACGAGACGCCTAGAACGAGACGTCTAGAACGAGACGCCACAGACCAGCGCCGCGTTCGCGAACGGCGTCGCCTCCCCCGAACGGATGAATAGCTTCGCCGAGGCCGACAGGTCCTTCAACTCGGCGTGGCTGATGTACTCGATCGCGTCGAACCGGTCGGCCAGCCAGACCCCGGCGGGGGCGGTTTTCGACTCCTCCGCGGCCACGCAGCGCTGGAACACCATCTCCTCGAGCAGGGCGTCGAGCACCTGCTCGAAGCGCGGCACACCATGCACAAGCGCCAGGTCGATCACGGGAACGCCGGCCGGGATCGGCATGCCGCAGTCCGCGAGGAGAACGACATCCGTGTGCCCGAGGCGGGCCAGGGCGCCGGAGAGGTCGGCGTTCAGGATGCCGCGGCGCTTCATGCGCGTACCAGCGGCAGCTCGTCGGCCAGGGAGGGATACGACGTCTGCGTGCCGCGCGACTGCACTGCGAAGGCACCCACGCGCACGGCCCGGCGCACGGACTCGGACAGGCTCGACCCGGCCGCGAGCTGCGCGCTGAGGGCGCCGACGAATGCGTCGCCGGCGCCCGAGCTGTCCACGGCAACGACCCGTGGCGACGCCAGACTGTGGGTACCGTCCCGGTCGGCGCAGATCGCGCCCTTCGCACCGCGGGTGAGCACGACCGAGGGAACGCCCCAGTCGAGGAGCCGGGCGACGAGCTCGGCGTCCTCGGTGGGGATGACCATTTTCGGGGCGAGCTGCGCGAGCACGAGGGCAGCCTCGTGCTCGTTGACGACCAGCGGGTCGGCCCGACGGATGCTCGCGGCATCCAGTTCGATCACGGGCGCCAGGTTCAGCACCACCCGGCCGGTGGCCAGCCGCATTGCCGCCACGATGCCCTCCGCGGGAATCTCACCCTGAAGCACCACCACGGCGGCCTCCGCGATGACGGTCGCGCTGGCCTCAACGGCCTCCGCGCCCAGCAGTGCGTTGGCGCCGGGGATGATCACGATGGTGTTTTCGCCGTCGGCGGCGACCGTGACGAGTGCCAGGCCGGTCGGGCCGTCCACCGCGCGCACATTCGACAAGTTCACTCCGGAGCGGGTCAGGATCGCAGTCGCGACCTCGGCCTGCGGATCCCGGCCGACCAGGCCGACCATACTCACCGCGGCGCCCAGCTGGGCGGCCGCGACGGCCTGGTTGGCTCCTTTTCCTCCGGGGAGGAGCTCCATCGACGTTCCGATGAGGGTCTCACCGGGCAGCGGGTGGCGTTCGATGGTGATCAGCTGGTCGACGTTGATCGACCCGACGACGACGACCGTGCTGGCGGAGTAACTCACTTGGCGAAGTCGCCGACATTCGTCTTCGTGACGGAGACGACCTCGACCGGAACGGTCTTCTCGATCGTGTCGCCGGCGATGGCCTTGATGGCCAGTTCAACGGCGAGCTTGCCGAGTTCGGCCGGCTGCTGAGCGATGGTGGCAACCAGGGTGCCTGCCTCGATGGCGGCGAGTCCGTCGGCCGTGCCGTCGAAGCCGACGACCGCGACCTCGGTGCCGGCCCGCGACCCGAGCGCCTGGATGGCGCCGAGCGCCATTTCATCGTTCTCAGCGAAGAGGCCGGTCGCGCCGGGGTTGGCCTGCAGCAGGTTCGTGGTCACGTCGAGCGCGGCGGCGCGGTCGAAGTTGGCGGTCTGCTTGGCGACCACGGTGATGTTCGGGTAGGCCTTCATGCCCTCTTCGAAGCCCTGGCCGCGGTCACGGCTGGCCGAGGTGCCGGAGACACCCTGCAGGTGGATGACGCTGCCCGTTTCGCCCATGGCCTCGGCGAGGGCGTCGGCAGCCTGACGGCCACCGGCCACGTTGTCGCTGGCGACGAGTGAGTTCAGGTCGGCGCCGTTGACCGTGCGGTCGACCCCGATGACCGGAATACCCGCGCTGAGGAGGTCGTTCACGGCGGAGGAGGCTGCGTCGGAGTCCACCGGGTTCACGATGACGGCCTTGGTGCTGCCGGAGGCGGCGGTGGCGAGCTGATTGGCCTGCGTGGCCGAGTCGTTCTGGGCGTCGACGATGTTCAGCTGCACGCCGGCCTCGTCGGCGGCAGCCTGCGCGCCGTCGCGCAGTTCCACGAAGAACGGGTTGTTCAGGGTGGAGACGGCCAGCACGATCTTGGTGCCCGACGCCTCAGACCCGCCACCACGGCCGCAGGCCGTAGTGCCCACCAGAATCAGGGCGGCGGTGGCGGTCAGCGCCGCGATTTTGCGAAACGAGGAGGACTTCATTGTGTATTCCTTTGTGGTTATTGATGGGTGAGGAGAAAGGTAGAGGGGGTGACGGATGTCGGCCGCCGGCCTGGTCAGCTGCTGCGGGTCTTGCGGCGGAGCACGTCGACGCCCACGGCGAGGGCGATCACGAGTCCGATCACAACCTGCTGCCAGAACGATGTCACGTTGAGCAGGTTCAGGCCATTGCGGATGACGACGAGCACGAGGGCACCCACGAAAGTGCCTGAGATCTTGCCGAGGCCACCGGCGAGGGAGGCACCGCCGATCACGACGGCCGCGATGGCGTCGAGTTCGTAGCCCGCCGCGGCCTGCGGCTGCGCGGAGTCGAGGCGCCCGGCGAGCAGGAGCCCGGCAAGTGCGGCGAATAGTCCGGCCAGGGCGAAGACGGTGACCAGGATGCGCTTGACCGGCAGTCCCGACAGCCGGGCGGCTTCGGCGTTGCCGCCGACCGCGTACATCGAGCGGCCGATGACAGTCCGGTTGAGCAGGAAGGAAGCGGCCAGGGCGGCGAGCACAAGGATGATGATCGGCATCGGCACCGGGCCCAGGTTGCCGCCGAGGAAGGAGACCTCGGCCGGCGTCGAGATCGGACGGCCGTCGGAGATGACCAGGGTCAGTCCGCGGGCCACGCTGAGCATGGCGAGCGTGGCGATGAACGAGGGCAGCTTGCCGTAGGCGTTGGCCAAACCGTTGATGGTGCCGGCCAGGGCTCCGACGAACAGACCACCCAGGAGGGCGATCCAGCCGGGGAGGCCGGCGCTGGCGAACATCCAGCCCGACGACATGGCCGACAGGGCCGCCACGGCACCCACCGAGAGGTCGATCCCGCCGGCCACGATGACGAAGGTCATCCCGAAGGCCAGCACGGCCACCGTGGACACCTGGATGCCGATGTTGAGCAGGTTCTGCGCGGTCAGGAAGTCGGGAGTCGCGATGAACAGGGCGATGCAGAGAACGACGAGGCCGACGAGGGCGCCGTTGTTGGCGAGGAACTTCTTGTAGTCGAGACCGTGGCGCTTCAACGGCAGGGTTGTGGTGGACATGGTGGCTTCCCTATCTCTATTCGTACTTCTCGTCGACATCGCGGGCGGCGAGTGTCATGACTGCGTCTTGGGTGGCCTCGGCGGCGGTGAGCTCGCCGGCGATCCGGCCGTCGCGCATCACGAGGATGCGGTCGCTCATGCCGAGAATCTCGGGCAGTTCACTGGAGACCATCAGAATCGCTCCCCCGGCCGCCGTGATCGCGTTCATCAGTTCATAGATCTCGACCTTGGCGCCCACATCGACGCCGCGGGTGGGCTCGTCGAGGAGCAGCACCGTGGAGGCGGCGATGATCCAGCGGCCGAACACGGCTTTTTGCTGGTTGCCCCCGGAGAGTGCGCCGATCGACTGGTCGATGGTGTGCATCCGGATGCGCAGTTTCATGGCCACCTCGGCGGCCCGGCTGCGTTGGCCGGCGAAGTCGACCAGACCCAGCTTCGCGGTGGCGGCGAGCGTGGCGTAGCCGAGGTTGTCGTTGACGGATGCGTCGAGCACCAGCCCCTGTCCCTTGCGGTCTTCGGGCACGTGCCCGATGCCCGCTGCGATTGCCGCCTGGATGCTGCCGTTCGGCAGCTGCCGGCCGCGCACGGCGACCGTGCCGGAGGTGTACCGGTCGGCGCCTGCGATCGCGCGGATCAGTTCGGTGCGCCCCGCGCCGACCAGCCCGGCGATGCCAAGCACCTCGCCCGCCTTGACGCTGAAGCTGATGTCGCTGAACGAGCCGGCCGAGGTGAGCTTGTCGACCGTGAGGATCTCGGTCGCCTGGCTCACGTCGCCGGCCGACCGCGGGAAATGGTCTTCGATGTTGCGGCCGACCATCAGCTTCACGAGGTCGTCTTCGGGGGTGGAGGCCGGCACCTCGGCGATGAACTCGCCGTCGCGCAGCACGGTCACGGTGTCGCCGACCTCGGCGATCTCGTCAAGGTGGTGGCTGATGAACAGCATGCCCACCCCACGGCGGCGCAGGTCGGTCATCACGGCGAACAGGCTCTCGGTCTCGTGGCGGGTCAGGGCCGCGGTGGGCTCGTCCAGGATCAGGATGCGGGCGTTGATGCTGAGCGCCTTGGCGATCTCGACCAGCTGCTGCCGGGCGATGCCGAGGTCGCCGACCAGGGTGTCTACGTCGACGTCGAGGCCGATCAGGGCGAGGGCGGCACGCGCCCGATTGCGCAGGGCGCTGCGGTCGACCAGGCCGTGTTTGGTGGGCATCCGCCCCAGCATCACGTTCTCGGCGATGCTCATGGTGGGAACGAGGTTCAGTTCCTGGTGGATCGTGGCGATGCCGAGTTCCTCGGCCGCGCGGGTGGTGGGCAGGGTGACTGTCTGCCCGTCCACCACGATGTGGCCGGCGTCCGGCTGGTACACCCCCGCCATCATCTTGATCAGGGTGGACTTGCCGGCGCCGTTCTCGCCAAGCAGCACCTGCACCTTGCCGGCGTAGACGCTGACGGTGACGTCTTTGATGACCGTCACCGGTCCGAAAGTCTTGCCCACGTTCTGCAGGGTGACCAGTGGTTGTTGACTCATGTCAGTTCTTCCTCGGGCTCGGCCCGGATGCGGGTGAAACGGCTGCGGGTGAATCGGGCACTCCTGAGATGGGCGCCGAGGACGACGCCCGGATGATCAGTTCGCTGGGCAGCACCACCGACTCGGGTGTGCCTCCGCCAATGACCTCGAGCAGCATCTTCACGGCGATCCGGCCCATGTCCTCGACACTGTGCGAGATGACGCTGAGCGCCGGGTCGAGCAGGGCGAACCACTCGATGTCGTCGAACGCGATCAGAGCCACGTCCCGGCCGATACGCAGCCCGCGCTTGTGAAGAATGGCGATCGCGCCCACGGCCATCGGGCTGTCGGCGGCGAGCAGGGCGGTGGGCGGCTGGCGCAGTTCGAGCAGCGCGTGCACGCCGGCCGAGCCACTGGCGGCCTGGAAGTCGCCGAAGTAGACCAGCTCGGGGTCCTGGCTGAGGCCGAACTCGGCCACCGCGCGCGTGAAGGCGGCGAACCGGTCCCGGCCGGTCGAAATGGCCTGCGGGCCCGAGATGTAGCCGATGCGGGTGTGGCCGGCCGCGGCCAGGTGTGCAACAGCCTGGCGGATGCCGTTTTCGCTGTCCGTGGTCACGCTCGGCACATCGAGGCCGTCCACGGTGCGGTCCACGAAGACGGTCGGGATCTTGCGTTCGATCAGCGAACGGATGCTGCCGCTGCCGTCCCCGAGCGGTGCCACGACGATGCCGTCCACTCGCCTGGAGATCAGGGTGTCCAGGTACCGGTCCTGCTGTTCCTTGCGCTCATTCGCGTTGCCGAGCAGCGTGACATAGCCGGCAGCCAGGGCGGCCTGTTCGACCGTGTGGGCGAGGTCGGCGAAGAAGGGGTTGCGCACATCCGACACCAGCAGGCCGATGGACTCGGTGTGGGTGCTGCGCAGGGCGCGCGCCTGGGCGTTGGGCCGGTAGTCGAGCTGAGCGGCCGCGGCGGCGACGCCGGCCCGAGCCGCGGGCGAGGTGGCCGGGCTGCCGGACAGGACCCGGGAGGCCGTGGCCACGGAGACGCCGGCCAGGGCGGCGACATCCTTGATCGTGATGGCAACCATCTCTCACCTCTTCGTGTTCGCGCGGGTACCGATGTAGTCGTGGAATCGTTTCCATGGAAACGATTTCATACTAGGTCCCCGCGAGGGCCGCTGTCAACGAGCCCGGAGGAACAGTGCAGCGAAGTAGCATGCCCGGTACGGCGCGGAGGAGACCATGGAGATTCAGCGAGATACCTACAGAGACGGCACCCTTCTGGGTCGGCTAGAACTCGGACGGATCCATCCGAAAGTCACAGACCTGCCGGTAGCGGACCTGTCGGCGGGGCGACCCGCGTCAGTCCTGGGCCTGGGCCTGTCTGCGCCTCGAAGTCGCGGCCCCGTCGGTGGTCAAGCCCGTCGAGACCCGGCGAGTCAGTCATCAGGGTTCCCGTGCCACATTGCACCTCCCGGCACGCGTTCCGTAAAGCGGGCGCACGTGAGAGGATCCGCCGTCGTCCCCAACCTGCGCCACGGCACCGAGCGTTGCTGCCGGTCAGGCCGCGGGCTCAGCGCTGACTCGGTGGCGCCGCGCGGCCAAACAGCCGGGCGGCTGAACAAAGATACGAAACTGCTATCCACAAAAGGTGAGTGACACTCGCCTACCTGTGCTCCTTAAGGTACCCTCATAACAAGACGAACCTCGCGGATGACCTCAGGCGGGCGGCCGATGCCGTCGCCTTGCTGGGCTCCTCGAGCGCCGACCTCGCGGCTCTTCCCGACGCAGTCGTTCTCATCGGTCAGAAGCAGATTGCAGCGGCTCGCCGACTGCTCGACACCCGCGCCGCGTGGATGGCCGCAACCATCGCCCGCCGGTCCCGCCCGGAACTCGGCCACTCGGGGCTGGCCGCGCAGCAGGGGTTCCTCTCGCCCGAGGCCCTGATCCAGAACTGGACCGGCTCATCCATGGGTGACGCCTACAAGCTCGTCGCGGTCGGCACGATGATGGCCGACACCGAGGCGGCCGACAAGCTGGTCGAAGAGGCACTCTCGACGCTCTCGACGCCCGACGCCGACGCCGATGCCGATGCCGATGCTGTCGACGTCGCGGATGCTGTCGACGTCGCGGCGTTCACCGCGAAGGTGCCCTGGCAGGCGCCGATCGCCCGGGCCGTCACCGCCGGCACCCTCTCGGTTGACGCGGCCGAGGCGATCCGGGCCGGGCTCGGCCAGATCGACGCGGCAGTCACCGCGGAGAAGCTCCGGGTGGCCCTCGCGGTGCTCCTCACCGAGGCACCGTCACTGAATGCCGACGAGGTCTTCAAACGGGCGAGACAGATGCGCGACCGGCTCGATCAGGCCGGCATCACCGCCCACGAGAAGCAGGCCCACGACGACCGCTACCTGAAGGTCTACCGGCTGAGCAATGACAACGTGCGCCTGAACGGGCTCTTCGCCCCCGAAGACGGCGAATTCGTGCTCTCCACCTTCGACTCCATCACCAGCCCCCGCCGCGGCGGAGTGCGCTTCGTCGACCCGGAACGCGCCGCCTGGGCCCAAAAAATGCAGGACGACCCGCGCAGCACCGAGCAGATCAACACGGACTCCCTCGTGCAGCTGCCGAAGGTCGCCGGCGAGGCCGACCCGGGCCGGGTCTTCGGCGGACGCCGCCCGGCGGTGCGCGTGATCGTGACCGAGAAGGCCCTCACAGCCGAACCCGCCGAGCCGGGTGCCGCCGAACCCGCCGCTCACGGGCAGATCCAAGGCAACCCGGTCCCCATCTCGCAGGAAACCATCGACCGGGTGCTCTGCGACGGCGGATGCCGGTGGGTCGACTGCGACAGATCACCAGCCTGGACCGAAGCCCACCACATCAACGACTGGCTCACCGACAGCGGAGACACCAACCTCGCCGAAGAAGTACTGCTCTGCCACCCGCACCATCTACTGCTGCACAACCAGCACTGGAAGATCACCCGCACCGGAACGCAACACTGGCTGCGGCCACCGGTGGAGAACGACCCGGAACAGACACTGATCGCACTGCCGAGCAAGCGGGTGGGGCTGTAGGGCGCGGCTCTCGTCCCGGGTCTTAACAGGCTCGACCAGCGTCGTGGGGGGCGGCGGCGGGGCGGGTCGCCGGGTCTCGACAGGCTCGACCACCGGGGCTCGGGTCAGGGGCGACCGGTGAATTTGTCCATGGAGCCGTAGACACCGAAGACGCGACCCGCGACGACGTCCCACAGGGGCAGCGGCAGCAGACCGCGGACCACCTTCGAGAGCACGACCGTCCACGGCATGGTGAGCATGGGCTTGCCCGCGAGCATCGCCTGCCAGACCCGTTCGACCACGTATTCCGGCGTCATCACCGGCGTCAGCAGCGGACCGCGGGCACCCTCGAACATCCCGGTCGAGATGTAGCTGGGGCAGACGGTCGTGACCTTCACGTGCCCGAACCGTTGCTGCTTGAGCTCCAGACGCAGCGAGTCGCCCCACCCGATCAGGGCCGCCTTCGACGCCGCATAGACGCTCATCCGAGGGTTCGAGAGCATCCCGGCCGCCGACGCGATGTTCACGATACGCGACGCACGACCGCGATTGGCCATCATCGCCGGGAGGAACTCCCGGGCGATGTACATCGGCGCGAGCGCGTTGATCTGCATGGTCGGCCGCGTGTCCGCGCCGTTGTCGTGCTCCCAGAAGAAGGCTCCGCGCACGATGCCGGCGTTGTTGATCACGATGTCCGGGTCGCCGACCTCCGTGCGCACCCGCTGGGCGGTCTGGGCGATCGCGCCGAGGTCGGCGATGTCCACGACATACGGGACAACGAGCGTGCCCTCGCCGGCCCGATCGCCGAGGATGCCGGCCGCACGGGTCAGCGCCCCGGCGTCCCGGTCCCAGAGGATCACGGCTTTCGCGCCCTCGGCGACGGCCCGCTCGGCATAGAGGCGGCCCATGCCGCTGGCGGCACCGGTAATGAGCACACGGGCTCCGGAAACGGTTCGAGTCATGGCCCCATCATCCCAAGAAGAAGCGCCGCGTGTTACGTCGGGTTGCGGCCGGCCCAGCAGCATCCGTCTGCCCTCGGCTAACGTCAAGCAACTCTTCCCCTCCCTCGACCGAAAGCCGCCCATGCCGCACCGCGCCGCACCACACGAGGCGTTCGCCGATCCGGCGTCCGTGCGCGGCGCGGCGTCCAGATCCACGATCAGAACCACGGCCACGACCGGAAACTCGGCCTGCACAGTCGAGTTCGAGGCGATCGGCCGCACGTTCGCCCCCGCCACGACCCGCGGGGCCACCGCCCTACCCCCGGTGCTCCGCGAGGTTTCCCTCACGGTGCGGCCCGGCGAGGTGCTGGCGCTTCTGGGCACGAGCGGATGCGGCAAGTCCACTCTGCTCCGCATCGCGGGCGGCCTCGACTCCCCGACCACCGGCCAGGTGAGAATCGACGGCTCGCCCGTCGCCGGCATCGACCCGCGCTGCGCGGTCGGATTTCAGGAGCCGCGCCTGCTGCCCTGGCGCACCGTCACCGAGAACGTCGCACTGGGACTGCCCCGCGGCACCCCGCGGGCCGCCGGCCGCGCCCGCGTCGCCGAACTGATCGAGCTGGTCGGTCTGGCCGCGTTCGCCGGCCACCGCCCCCAGGCCATCTCCGGCGGGATGGCGCAGCGTGCCTCCCTCGCCAGGGCGTTGGCCCGCAACCCGGGCGTTCTGCTGCTCGACGAACCGTTCGGCGCCCTCGACGCGCTCACCCGCCTGAAGATGCAGGACCTCCTGCTCGACGTGCACGCCCAGGCGCCGACGACGGTCCTCCTGGTCACGCACGACGTCGACGAGGCGCTGCAATTGGCCGACCGGATCATCCTGCTCGGCCGGCCCGACAACGACACCCGCGCCGGCGCGACCATCGTGCAGGAACTCACCGTTCCCGGGGCCCGCCCCCGCGACCGCGGCTCGGCGGAACTCGCCGAACTGCGCGGACGACTTCTCGCCGGGCTCGGCATCGACCGCCACGGCGAGGCACGCGGGCTCGCCGCGACCTCTACCATCCCGGCCTTCCCCTACTGACTTTTCTGCCTCACCACTTCACCACCGCACTGCTTTCACCACCGCTTTCCCACACCGGGTGCAGCATCCGCTGCCCAATCAACTGAGAGATCCCGATGACACAGCACCGCTCCACCACACGAATCGCACTCCTTGCCGTCGCAACCGCCGCCGCCCTGCTGCTCACCGGCTGCGTCGCGGGTGAAAACCAGCCGGTCGCCGAGCCGGCCGAGGCCGCTGAAGCGGGTAAGACCACCGTCACCACCGGCGGCACCCTCAACATCGACTTCGCCACCTACAACCCGCTCAGCCTGGTGATCAAGGACCAGGGCTGGCTCGAGGATGCCCTCAGCGACCAGGACATCGCCGTGAACTGGGTGCAGTCGGCCGGCTCCAACAAGGCCAACGAGGCACTGCGCGCCAATGCCATCGACGTGGGTTCCACCGCCGGCTCGGCCGCGCTGCTGTTCCGCTCGAACGGCTCGCCGATCCAGGTCATCGACATCTTCTCGCAGCCCGAGTGGGCGGCCCTCGTCGTTCCCGGCGACTCCGCGATCACCGACGTCGCCGATCTCAAGGGCAAGCAGATCGCCGCCACCAAGGGCACCGACCCCTACTTCTTCCTGCTCCAGTCTCTGGAGGAGGCCGGACTCACCCTCGACGACGTGACCGTGCAGAACCTGCAGCACGCCGACGGCTGGGCTGCCCTCCAGAACGGCTCGGTCGACGCCTGGGCCGGACTCGACCCGATCATGGCCGGTGCCGAGGCTGCCGGCGCGGAGCTGCTCTACCGCAACGTCGACTTCAACAGCTACGGGTTCCTCAACGCCACCGAAAGCTTCCTGACCGAGAAGCCCGATGTGGCCCAGACCGTCGTCGACGTCTATGAGCACGCCCGCGCCTGGGCGCTGGAGAACCCCAACCAGACCGCCGAGATCCTGGCCGGCGTCTCGGGCCTCGACCTCGCCGTGGCCACCACGGTGATCACCGAGCGTTCCAACCTCGACGTGGACAACGTGCCCGGCAAGGCCCAGCTCACGGTGCTGAAGAAGATCGGCCCGACCTTCGTCGCCGCCGGTGACGTGGCAGCGCAGAGCCAGATCGACGACGCCCTCGACACGATCGTCAACGACAGCTTCGCCACGAAGGCCGACCCGTCGGTCGTCACGAAGTAATCAGGAACCAACGTAGCGCCGTCCGGGGCGGGCAACCGCCCCGGACACCCGCACCACCAGCACCCCCTGCACCCAGCACCCCGGCCCCACCAGCGCCACCCACCGAGAGGACGCGACCATGACCGAGACTGTGCCCCGCACACTGCCCCGCACGCTGCCGCGCACGTCGGCCCGGACCGTGCCCGACGCCACCGCCGCCGCCGCATTCGCTGCATCCGCCCCCGCCGCCCGCACGGCGCGTGCCCCGCGCCGGCCGCTCGCCTCGCGCGGCTGGATCGCCCTCGGCGGCGGAGCGGTCCTGCCGGTCCTGATCCTCGCGGCCTGGCAGCTCACCACCGCGCTCGGCGTGTTCACGATGGCCCAACTGCCCTCCCCCGCGATGGTCTGGCAGGCCGGCGTCGACCTGTTCGCGAGCGGGCTGCTCGGCCAGTACGCGGCGATCTCCACCCAGCGAGTGCTCATCGGTTTCGCCGTCGGCGCCGCCCTGGGCATCGCCCTGGGCGCCCTGGTCGGCCTGTCCCGGGCCGCCGACGTACTGTTCGCCCCTACCCTTGGCGCCATCCGGGCGGTGCCGTCGCTCGCCTGGGTTCCCCTGCTCATCCTCTGGCTGAAGATCGGCGAGGAGTCCAAGCTCACCCTGATCGCCATCGGCGCCTTCTTCCCCGTTTACACGACCGTGTCGGCGGCGCTGCGGCACGTCGACCGTCAGCTCGTGGAGGCGGGCCGCGCGTTCGGCCTGCGCAGGGCGCGCCTGTTCACGGCCGTGCAGCTGCCCGCGGTGATCCCCGCCGTGGTCTCCGGGCTGCGGCTGGCTCTGGCCCAGGCCTGGCTGTTCCTCGTGGCCGCCGAGCTGATCGCCTCCTCGATGGGGCTGGGCTTCCTGCTGATCGACTCCCAGAACAACGGCCGCATCGACCGCATCCTGCTCGCCATCATCCTGCTCGCCATCCTCGGCAAGCTGACGGATGCCGCCGTTGGCCTCTTCGAGCGCTGGGCGAACCGCAAATGGGCCTGACGCCGATGCCGGCCCCGTTCGATCCGGCGAGCGCCACCATCCGTAATCTCCTGACCGAAACCCGGCGCTACCCGGCCCCGGCCGCCTTCGCGGCGCAGGCCAACGTCGACGCCACCTGGTGGGACCAGGCCGCCGCCGATCCGATCGCGTTCTGGGCCGAGCAGGCCAACCGCCTCGACTGGGCCGAGCCGTGGCACACCGACCACACCTGGCAGCCGGCCAGGGCGGACGCCGACGGCGTGCTCTCCATTCCCCGCGCCGAGTGGTTCGCGGGCGGCAAGCTCAACGTGGCCGTCAACTGCGTCGACCGGCACGTGGCCGCCGGCAAGGGTGACAAGGTCGCCTTCTACTTCGAGGGAGAGCCCGGCGACCGCCGAACGATCACCTATGCCGAACTCGAACGCGCGGTGAACCGCGCCGCCAACACGCTTACCGACCTCGGCATCGTGCCGGGCGACCGGGTCGTGCTCTACCTGCCGGTGATCCTCGAAACCATCATCATCACCCTCGCCATCGCGCGCCTCGGCGCCGTGCACTCGCTCGTCTTCGGCGGCTTCTCCGCCGAGGCGCTGCGGTTCCGGGTCGAGGACACCGGCGCGAAGCTGCTCGTGACCACCGACGGCCAGTTCCGCCGGGGTCAGGCCGTGCCGGTCAAGGCCGCGGCCGACGAGGCCGTCGCGGGCGTGGACTCGATCGAGCACGTGCTCGTGGTGCGCCGCACCGGCGACCTGACCCCCGACATCCCCTTCACGCCGGGCCGGGATGTCTGGTGGCACGACAGCGTCGACCTCGCCTCCCCCGTGCACGAACCCGCGTACTTCGACGCGGAGACCCCGCTGTTCATCATCTACACCTCGGGCACGACGGGTACTCCTAAGGGGCTCGTGCACACCAGCGGCGGGTACCTCACGCACACCTCCTGGAGCCACTGGGCCGTCTTCGACGTCAAGGACGACGACGTGCACTGGTGCACGGCCGACCTGGCCTGGGTTACCGCTCACAGCTATGTGCACTACGGGCCGCTATCCAACGGCACCACCTCGGTGATCTACGAGGGAACGCCGAACACCCCGCATCCGGGCCGGCACCTCGAGATCATCGAGCGCTACGGAGTGACCACCTATTACACGGCGCCAACACTCATCCGCACGTTGATGACGTGGTTCCCGGAAGGGCTGCCGAGCGAGTTCGACCTGTCCAGCATCCGTCTGCTCGGGTCGGTCGGCGAGGCCATCAACCCGGAGGCCTGGGTGTGGTTCCGCGAGAACATCGGCGCCGGCAGCGCCCCCATCGTGGACACCTGGTGGCAGTCTGAGACCGGCGCCGCCGTGATGGCGCCGCTACCGGGCGTCAGCACGCTCAAGCCCGGTTCGGCCCTGCGCGCCCTGCCGGGCCTGACGACCCACGTCGTCGACGACCACGGCCGGCCGGTGCCGTTCGGCTCCGGCGGCTACCTCGTGATCGAGGGCACCTGGCCAGGCATGGCCCGCACCGTCTGGGGCGACCCCGAGCGCTACCGCGACTCCTACTGGGCCCGGTTCGCGAAGCAGGGCTTCTTCTTCTCCGGCGACGGCGCGAAATACGACGACGACGGCGACATCTGGCTCCTCGGCCGCGTCGACGACGTCATCAACGTGTCCGGGCACCGCTTGTCGACGATCGAGATAGAGTCGGCGCTCGTCGCACATCCGCTGGTCGGCGAGGCCGGCGTCGTCGGCGTGACGGATGCGAGAACAGGCGAGGCCATCGCGGCCTTCGTGATCCCGGCCGCGGCACCGCCCACCAGCGGTTCCGGCGAGCGCGGCAACCTGGGCGACCCCGCGGTCTGGCTGGCCGCCCGGGGCACCCTCGAGCCGCTGCTGCGCGCGCACGTCACACAGGCCATCGGGGTCGTCGCCCGGCCGCAGGAGGTGTTCGTTGTGCCTGACCTGCCCAAGACCCGCTCGGGCAAGATCATGCGTCGCCTCCTCGGCGATATCGTGGCCGGTCGTGCGCTCGGCGACGTGACTGCGCTCCAGGACGACTCGGTTCCGGGCCGCATCGCCGTGATCGTGGCGGCCGCGCGGCAGCGCTGAGCGCACGGTTCCAGCACCTACCCAGCGACGGGTGGAATCGTAGGGACCAACGCCCCAGACCACCCGATCCAGAGGAGCACACCATGGGATTCTTCGACCGCCTCTTCGGAACCGAGCCCCAGCAGCCGGAACAGCAGCGACGCGCGGCCGCACCACAGCGCACCGACGACGAGATCGCCGTCGATCGCTATCAGTACCTACTGCGCACGGCACCGCCCGAGACGATCGAGCAGGTGCACGCGGAGGCCTTCAGCAAACTGAACGATGAGCAACGCGACCTGCTGTTCCGCCAGCTGAGCGAGAACGCCAACGCCAGCGAGCGCCCGGCGAACGCCGAACCGGCAACACTGGCCCAGGCGGCCACCCGGGCGGAGCTGCGCCAGCCCGGCACCCTCACCCGCGCCTTCGGCAACCAGGGCCAGGGCGGGCCGAGCTTCGGCAGCATGGTCGGCAGCTCCCTGCTCGGCACCGTGGCGGGCTATGTCATCGCGTCGACGCTGATGAGCGCTTTCCTGCCCATGGACTCCGGCGGCGCGGATGCCTCGGGTGCCGACTCCGGTTCGGGCGATTCCGGCGGCGATTCCGGCGGCGCCGCGGGTTCCGGCGGCGACTCCGGCAGCGGCGATTTCGGCGGCGGCGATTTCGGCTTCTGAGCCCACCCCCTCCCGCGAGAGTCGCTCCCGCTCAACCCGGCCACTCCCCGCCGGGCGGTGGTCGCTGCGGGGCTGTAGCCTGAGAATTCGCGGCGGAAGATCCGCGACAGCTGAGGCATCCGCCGGCTGAGACTCGAACAGGGCTGGTCACCGTGCGTGAAACGGGGGTGTTAATCGTGCTGCAGCACGGCCAGAGCACCGCGAACGCCGCCGGGCTGTTCACGGGCGTGCTGGATGCGCCGCTGTCGGATCAGGGGATCCGCGAGGCCCACACGGCCACCGTCCTCCTCAACCTTGCGCTGCCGGGCGAACGGCCACCGACCACCGGCACCGGCTCTCCGGCCATGACCACGGCACCGGCACCCGCTGCAGCACCTGTCACCCTGTTCACCTCGACGCTGACGCGCGCCCGGCAGACCGCCGCGATCGTCGCTGCCGGTCTGGCCCACCCGCCGGTCGGCTGCGACGCCGACTGGCGACTGAACGAACGCAATTACGGCGCGCTGACCGGCCGTTCCAAAGACGATGTGCGCGCCGAGTTCGGCGAGGAACAGTTCGTGGCCTGGCGCCGCTCGGTCGCCGAGGCCCCGTCCGCCATGGGCGACCTGCTCTACGACGAGTTCGCCGGCACCGCCCTGTTCCGCGCGCTGCCGGCGGCCGCACTGAACCGCACCGAGGCGCTCAGCGACGTCATCACCCGAGTGGATGCCTTCCTCACCGAGCGCGTCGACCCGCTTCTCGCCCGCGGCGAGATCGTGCTCGTGGTTGCCCACGGCAACTCCCTGCGGGCTCTGTGCACGGTGATCGACGGCCTGTCCGACGGGCAGATCCGCGACCTGAACCTGCCCACCGGACAGCCGTTGGTCTACCGTTTCGACGCCCGGGGGCGTCCCGTGCCGTTCGGCGGCCGCTACCTCGACTCCGTCACCGCGCTGGCGGCCGCCCTCACCCTCGCGAATGAGGGCGGTACCTGACGATCTCGAGCCTGTGAGCTCGGGTGTGTGATCTCGAGCCGTCCGTGACGTTCCGGCTCCCGTCGCTTAGCTTGTCTGCGCCCCGCGGGCCGCCCCGGCCGACAGCCCGAGGGCGAGGATACGGCACACCGTGGCGGCGGCCCGTTCGAGGTTCGCCGGACCATCCGTCAGTGCCTGCGGGAGGTCGCTGACCTCCTGAACGATCGGCACCAGCGCGGCGAAGCCCTGGTCATAGAGCACCTCGGACCCGGGTCCTACCCGGCCCGCGAACGCGATCACGGGCACACCGTTGCGCGCGGCAGCCTCGGCCACGCCGAGCGGGGTCTTGCCGTGCAGGGTCTGCTCGTCGATGCTGCCCTCGCCGGTGAAAACGAAGTCGGCCCCGCTCAGGCGACGCTCGAGGAGGGCGGCCTCCATCACCACCTCGACGCCCCGCCGCATGCGGGAGTCGAAGCAGGCGAGGAAGGCCGCGCCGAGCCCGCCGGCCGCGCCGGCGCCGGGCAGCTCCGCCACGGAACGCCCGGAATCCGCGGTCAGCACCCGCGCGAAGACCGTGAGGGCCTCCTCGAGGTCCCGCACGGCCTGCGGATCGGCGCCTTTCTGCGGGCCGAAGACGGCGGTGGCGCCGCCCGGACCGAGCAGCGGATTGGCGACATCGCTCGCGATCTCGAACGACGCGGACCGCGCCCGCGGGTCGAATCCTTCCAGGTCGATCCGGCAGAGCCGCGCAAGCGCCGCTCCCCCGCAGTCCAGGTCACGTTCGGCGGAATCGAACAGACGAGCGCCGAGGGCGTGAAGCATGCCAGCCCCTCCGTCGTTGGTCACCGAGCCGCCCAGCCCGATCACGAACCGGCTCGCACCGCGGTCCAGCGCGTCGGTGATGAGCTGCCCGACGCCGTACGTGCTGGCGGTGCGTGCGTCCCGGTCGGCTGCGGCGACGAGATGGATGCCGGCCGACGCCGCAACCTCGATGATCGCCAGCTGCTCGGCGGCCACATAGCCGTAGGCGGCCAGCACCGGGCGTCCGCGGGCATCCTGAACCTCGGTCTCCACGATCTCACCGCCACAGGCGGCAACCATCGCGTTCACGGTGCCCTCGCCGCCGTCGGCCATCGGCACCCGCACGCACTCGGCGCCGGGGAAGACGGAACGGATGCCGCGCTCCAGGGCCGTGGCGGCCTCGACGGCCGACATGGATTCCTTGAACGAGTCGGGGGCCAGAACGAACTTCATGGTGTTGATCTTCCCGGTCCCGGGCACCAGCTGCAACTGCAGGGCGCAGGACGCGGCATCCGCTACCCCCGCGTAGGCTCGAAACCATGCGATTCGGACTCTTCATACCTCAGGGCTGGCGTCACGACCTGGTCGACATCGATCCCGTCGAACAGTGGGCGACCATGAGCGGCCTCGCCGCGCACGCCGACGCCGGCGAGTGGGAGTCGATCTGGGTGTACGACCACTTCCACACCGTGCCGGTGCCGAGCGAGGAGGCCACCCACGAAGCCTGGACGCTGATGAGCGCGTTCGCCGCCACCACGACACGGGTGCGCCTCGGCCAGATGTGCACCTGCATCAGCTACCGCAACCCGGCCTACCTCGCGAAGGTCGCCTCGACCATCGACATCATCTCCGGCGGACGCGTCGAAATGGGCATCGGCGCCGGCTGGTACGAGCACGAATGGCGCGCTTACGGCTATGGCTTCCCGCGCGCCGGCGAGCGCCTCGCACGCCTCGACGAGGGCGTGCAGATCATGCGCCAGGCCTGGGCCACCGGTAAGGCCACCCTCGACGGACAGCACTACCAGGTGGACGGCGCCATCGTGCGGCCGCTACCACTGCAGGACGGAGGCATCCCGGTCTGGATCGCCGGCGGCGGCGAGAAGGTCACCCTCAAGATCGCGGCGAAGTACGCGAACTACACGAACTTCGACGGCTCCCCCGAGGGCTTCTCGCACAAGAGCGAGTTGCTCGAGGCGCACTGCATGGCGGAAGGCACCGATTTCGGCGCGATCACCCGCTCGGCGAACTACAACACCGTGATCGCGGCGACGGAGGCCGAGGTCGCCGACCGTCTCGACGCCATCGAGGCCCGGGTCACCCCCTACCTCGGTTCGGAGGGCGCGGCGGCATTCATGGCCGAGTACCGAAGCGGCGAGGCGCAGTGCGTCGGCACACCGGAACAGGTCATCGAGCGCCTAAACGGCATGAAGGCACGCGGCCTCGGCTACGCCATCCACTACTTCCCGGAGGCCGCCTACGACCGCTCGGGTCTGGAACTCTTCGAACGCGAGGTCATGCCCGCGCTGCGTTGATCGGGCCGCACCCCGTGCTCTCCCGCCGGCCCCGGCACGCCCCCCCACCCCACCCCACCCGCGCAAAGATGGAACCCATGACCAGCACGAACACGGCGACCGGGCCCGCCCGCATCACCTGGGCGGAGGCCGGGCGGACCCGGTCGGCCCTCTGGCACTCGGAGAGCGGTTGGGCGCCGCCGGAACGCGTCGTCATCGCCGACGACACGATGACCGCGGATGCCGCCTACCGCCACGCGAAGGCTGGCACCGGCATGCTCTGGCGCGGCGACTTCCTGGGCGCCCGCCAGTTGCTCAGCGCCCTCGCCCGCCGCATCGACCACGGCCGGCACGCGCCCACCACCGACCTGGCCGCCGCTTTCCGGCACTACCGCTCCGAGGCGCTGCGCCGCTCCCGGCTGCTCGGCCTGGTGTTCGTGCCGCTCGACGCCGACTACACCATTCCGCTCCGCCGCGCGCCCGACGTTCGCCAGGCCTGCACCGAGACCTACGGCCCGGCGACGGATGCCTCGGTCACCGCCCTGCGCGAGCTCCTCGGCGTCATCGGGGCGCACGAGTGGCGCACGACCGGGGTCGACGTGCCCGCGCTCGGCGCCCGCATCCACCCGCACTACGGGGTGTTCTCGCCCGTGCGCGGCGAATACCTCGACCTGGTGAACACGGCCCCGCTGCCGGCAGCCTGGGCCGGAGGTTCTGCGGCTGAGGCCGGCTCGATCGCCGGGACCGCCACCGCGTTCGACATCGGCACGGGCACCGGGGTGCTCGCTGCGGTGCTGGCGCGACGCGGCATCCGTCACGTGGTCGGCACCGACCAGGAGCCACGGGCGCTGACCTGCGCGCGCGCGAACATCGGGCGGCTCGGGCTGGCCGGTGCGGTCGAGATCATCAAGGCCGATCTGTTCCCCGCCGGCCGCGCCGACCTCGTGGTCTGCAACCCGCCGTGGATTCCCGCGTCCGCCGTCACCGCCACCGACTTCGCCGTCTACGACCCCGGCAGCCGGATGTTGCGGGGCTTCCTGGCCGGGTTGGCCGACCACCTCCAGGCGGCCGGGGAGGGCTGGCTCGTGCTCTCCGACATCGCCGAGCACCTCGGGTTGCGCTCCCGCGGCGAACTCCTCGACCTGATCGAGGACGCGGGCCTCGAGGTCGTCGCCCGCCTGGACGCCAAACCCGTGCACGGCCGCGCCGCCGACGCGTCCGATCCCCTGCACGCCGCCCGGTCGAAGGAAGTGACGTCGCTCTGGCGGTTGCGGGCCGTCTCTCCGCCGGCCCAGTCGACTGCCGATGCCCCCGACGCGCCTGACGCTGTTCGGTGAACCGTCAGGTTTGAAGGGTGCGCGGCGGCGCCCGCCCCTCGAACGTGTCGTTTCGAGCGCTACTTGAGGTTCGGCGTGCCGCCCTTGTTCGCGGCGAGGCGCCAGCGGGACCAGGGCCAGATGCCGTCCATCTCCACCTCAAGCGAGAAGCTGAGCAGCACCCGGATCACCACGATCGCGCCGAGCACCAGCACGCTCTGCGGGGTCGGATCCACCAGGATCGTGCGGATGATATCGGCGATGATCAGCACTTCGAGCCCGAGCAGGATGGCCCGGCCCAGATTGCGGCGCAACTTCTCATAGGCCCGCTGCCGGGTGTCGGCCCGCAGCGCGGTCGGCACCGCAGCGATCATCGCGGCCGCGCCGCCGAGCACCATGATGGCTGCACCGGCCGCCTCGACGATCCGCACGACCGCCGAGATCACCTCGTCAAAGTTCATCGGCGGCGCTCCTCGCTGCATGGTCGCTGCATGGTCGCCTCGACGATAGCGCAGGCCACCCCCGCGGTCGAGCCATCCGGTGGTCGAGCCATCCGGTGGTCCAGCCTGTCGAGACCCGGGCAGCCGGTTCTCGTGCACCGCCCTCTCGCGCCGCTGAGACCGAAAGCGCCGTGTGCGCCCACAATCACCGCCGGAAGGGCGGCACTCGGCACAATGCGCGATTCTCGGAGAATGACCGGAACAACGCACACTTTCAACCGGAACGGGGGCTTTCGACGACCGGAGGGTCGGAACACGGCGATTCGTTGCGAGATATGGCAAGAAAACGCCCGCACCCTCCCGCTACTCTGGACCGTGGCGCCAAATGGCACCACCGGCACCACCCAGCACTACCACGAACGACCCCGCCGCGACCGCGGCACTCACGAAGAACGGAGGTTCCCATGTCGAATTACGTTGCGCACGATGCACTGGTCGGTGAGCCCGAGGTTCTCGAGGATGCCGTCACCGCCGCCAACCCGGCCACAAGCCCGGCCTGGCTCCGGCTCAAGTCCGCGGCCACCTCGCTTCAGGCCAGCCAGGCGCAGGACGGCTCCATCCCCGTCGCCGCCGACCACGCGGATGCCGCGGCGCACGTCGGCGTGATCGCCGCCGCCATCGACGAGCTCGCCCCGCTGTTCCCGCACGACGCCGCCTACCTCGCGGCCGTGACCCGGGACTTCACCCGCTGGAGCACCGAGGGCTTCGGCGTGCCGGACTTCTTCGACTCCCTGATGGCGTTCCAGCCGCAGCAGCAGCGGGCCGACGGCATCCGTCACCTGGTCGTGTTCCCGATGTACACGCAGAACGGCAGCGCGAACCGCTTTGTCGAGGCCGTGCTGATCGAGGTGATCTGGCCGGAATTCATCGACGAGCTCGAGCAGGAGTACACGAACGAGCTGTTCATGCCGATCCGTTTCCTCGATTTCACGCCCGGCTACGACACCAACTCGGCCGTTTTATTCCCCGAGACCGTCGCCATGCGCCAGATCCCCTCCTTCACCTGGGGTGCGATCTTCGCCGACCGCGAAGCTGCCCGGTTCCGCCGGGTCGTGCGCGCGGCCGCCGAGATCACGCGTCTCGAACTGCCTGCCGATGCGGCGGCGCTGCTCGACGACCAGCACCTGACCGAGGAAACCTTCGTCATGTGGGACCTCATCCACGACCGCACGCACATGCGCGGCGACCTCCCATTCGACCCGTTCATGATCAAGCAGCGGATGCCGTTCTTCCTCTACTCCCTGGAGGAACTGCGCTGCGACCTGACCGCGTTCCGCGAATCGGTCACGATCGAACGCGACGAGAACGCCAGCCCGGCAGCACGCCGGCACGCGAAACTCGTGCAGTACGCCGTGATCTTCGACCGGATCTTCCGATTCTCGATCAGCGGCACCCGGGTGCGGAACTACGACGGGCTGGGCGGGCAGCTGCTCTTCGCGTGGATGCACCAGCACCACGTGCTGCACTGGACCGACACCCGGCTCACCTTCGACTGGGAAGCCGTGCCCGACGTGGTCATCGCGCTGGGCAAGCGAATCGACGACCTCTACTGGGCGTCGATCGACCGGCCGAAGAAGGCCCACTGGCTGGCCGCCTACGACATGATCGCGGAGACGCTCACGCCGAACCCGGCGTCGCAGTGGGCTCGCGGTCTGCCGCTGGACGTGCTTGCTGGCGCACCGAAGGGCTACACCGACCTTGTTCTGGACGACGAGTTCCCGCTGTCGATGTTCTTCGAGGCGCTCGACAAGAAGATGAAGCCCGTGATCGAGTCGACGGCCGGGCTCACCGGGAGTGACTGACACCGCAGGCAGGGCCGTCGCTGGTCGCACCGTGCTCATCGCCGGTGCGACCAGCGCGGCCGGCCGCGCCGTGGCCACCGCGCTGACGGATGCCGGCGCGCACGTGATCGCGGTCGGCACCAACGCCGAGCGCCTGCACGGCTTCCGCGCCGAGGTTCCCGGTGCCGCAACCTATGTCTGCGACCTCGGCGACTTCGGCCAGGTCACGGCCCTGGCCGACGCCGTGCACGGCGAGCACGGTCCGATCGACGGCCTGATCCACCTGGTCGGCGGCTGGCGCGGCGGCGGCGGACTGGCCGGCCAGTCCGACGGGGACTGGGATTTCCTGCACGCGCACGTCGTCGCCACGCTGCGCAACACCACCCGCGCGTTCAACGACGACCTGCTGGCCTCGCCGGCCGGGCGCCTGGCGATCGTGTCGTCGGTGTCGGTCGACAAGCCGGCCCCGGGCGGCGCGAACTACGCCGCCGCGAAGGCCGCCGCCGAGACCTGGACCCGCGCGGTCGGTCAGGGCTTCGCGAAAGCAGGCGCGGATGCCGCGGCGGTCATCTTCGTCGTGCGTGCCCTCGCCGGGCTGGAAACCGAACTTGCGACCGCGGTGGTCGGCCTGTGGGACGCGTCGGCGGCATCCGTCAACACTTCTCGCGTGCTTTTGGCCCCCTGAACCCGACGTCGGCACCCCGCGGCGCGCTAGCGTGGAACCAGGCTACAGAGGGGCAGGCATGCTCGACATCAGGACCATAAACAAGCGTTATGGCACCCGGCAGGTGCTGACCGACGTGAGTTTCGGCGTCGAGAGCGGACGCCTGACCGGCTTCGTCGGTGCGAACGGCGCCGGCAAGACAACCACCATGCGGATCATCCTGGGGGTGCTGTCGGCCGACTCCGGCACCGTGCTGCAAGACGGCGTTCCGCTGACCAGCGACGACCGCCGCCGCTTCGGCTACATGCCGGAGGAGCGCGGCCTCTACCCGAAGATGAAGGTGGGCGAGCATCTCGTCTACCTGGCCCGCCTGCACGGGTTGGGCCCGGCTTCCGCCCGCCGCAACACCGCCGAGTTGCTCGACCGGCTCGGCCTCGGCGAGCGGGCCGGTGACCTGGTGCAGTCTCTCTCGCTCGGCAACCAGCAGCGCGCCCAGATCGCGGCCGCGCTCGTGCACGACCCGGAGTTCCTCGTGCTCGACGAGCCGTTCTCCGGCCTTGACCCGCTCGCGGTGGAAGTGGTCATGAGCGTGCTCTCCGGCTTCGCCGCCCAGGGCGCGCCGGTGCTGTTCTCCTCGCACCAGCTCGACATCGTCGAGCGCCTCTGCGACGACGTCGTCATCATCGCCGACGGCGAGATCCGGGCCAACGGCCCCCGAGAGCGGCTGCGCGAGCAGCACAGCAGCCCCCGGTTCGAATTGCGCACCGCGGCCGACGCTGAGTGGATCCATACCGTGCCCGGCATCTCCGTGCTCGACCTCTCCGGGGGTGTCGCCGTGTTCGAAGCCGAAACGGATGCCGCCAGCCAGTCCGTTCTGCGCCAGGCCCTCACCCGGGCCCCGGTGACACAGTTCAGCCAACAGCGGCCCAGCCTCGCCACCATCTTCAAGGAGATCGTGCAGTGAGCACCATCTGGAACGACCGCGCCGGCACGCCACACATCGGACGCCCGCAGGTTCGCCCCCGGTATCCGGCGCCGAGCTTCGCCCGGAGTGTGTGGCTTGTCGCGACCCGCGAGATCATGGCCCGGCTGCGCAGCAAGGCCTTCCTGATCTCAACCGGCATCCTGCTGCTCATCTCGGTCGGTTCCGTCGTCGCCGGCAGCATTGCGAGTCAGAACCTGACCATGCCGAAGGTGGCCGTCGTGGGGTCCGCCGCTCAGGTCGTCGAGCAGACCGAGTCGTTCACGATGGTGAAGGCCGATGACATCGGCGCTGCCGAGTCCCTGGTGCGGGACGGCACCGTCTCCGCGGCGGTCGTTCCGTCCACCCGGGCGGATGCCCTGCTCGGCGTGCGCGTCATCGCCCTCGACTCCCCGCCGGTGGGTGTGCTCGCGGCCCTGAGCGTCACCCCCGCGGTGAGCCTGCTCGAGCCGACATCGCGGCAGAGCGGTGGCCTCGTCTACCTCGTCTCCCTGGGCTTCGGGCTGGTCTTCTTCATGTCGGCGATCACGTTCGGCTCGACCATCGCGCAGAGCGTCGTCGAGGAGAAGCAGACCCGGGTCGTCGAGATCCTGATGACCACCATCCCGGTGCGCGCCCTGCTCGGCGGCAAGGTGGTGGGCAACAGCATCATGGCCTTCGGGCAGATCGTGGCGATCGGCCTGCTGGTGGCGATCGGCATGGCCACGACCGGCCAGTTCGGGTTGCTGGGCACCGTGGGGCCGTCGATCGTCTGGTTCGCCGTGTTCTTCGCGTTCGGCTTCGTCATGCTTGCGGCGCTGTTCGCCGCGACCGCGTCGATGGTCTCCCGCCAGGAAGACGTGGGCTCGGCCACCTCGCCCGTGCTGTTCCTCGTGATGATTCCCTATTTTCTGGTGATCTTTTTCAACGACAACCCCACCGTGCTCGCCGTCATGTCCTACATCCCGTTCTCGGCCCCGGTCGGCATGCCGATGCGCATCTTCCTCGGCACGGCCGCCTGGTGGGAGCCGCTGCTCTCGCTGGCCATCCTGCTCGCCTCGACGGCCGTGGTCATCCTGCTGGGCTCCCGCATCTACTCGAACTCCCTGCTGCGGATGGGCGCCCGCGTTACGTTGCGCCAGGCCCTGCGCGGCTGACCTGCCGCCCCGCCAGCCCGATCCCGGCCCCGAACCTGAACCCTGCCCCGAACCAATTCGACGGTGATTTTGCTCCCACGGGCCGGTTTCGACCCGAAATCGCCGTTTCAACGCAAAATCTCCGTCGAATTCGCACACCGAGCGCACAGAAGCGGAGCAGACGGATGCGCGAAGATGGAGGGGTGACTCAACTCCATGACCTTTCTTCGCGCGGGTTCGCATCCGACAACTACTCCGGGGTGCACCCCGAGATTCTCGAGGCGATCGTCGCCGCCAACGGCGCGCACCAGATCGCCTACGGCGAAGACGTCTACACTGCCCGGCTGCAGCAGGTCTTCACCGAACACTTCGGCGCGGGCGTCGAAGCCTTCCCGGTCTTCAACGGTACCGGCGCCAATGTGATCGGCCTGCAGTCGATGCTGCCGCGCTGGGGCGCCGTGATCTGCGCATCCACCGCTCATATCAACACGGATGAGGCGGGCGCCCCCGAAAAGGTGGCCGGCATCAAGCTCCTCACCGTCGACACCCCCGACGGCAAACTCACTCCCGCACTGATCGACCAGCAGGCCTGGGGCTGGGGCGACGAACACCGCGCCCAACCGCTCGTGGTGTCGATCACCCAGACCACCGAGCTCGGCACCGCGTACACGGTCGACGAGGTGCGGGCCATCGCCGACCACGCACACGCCCACGGCATGAAGCTGCACATGGACGGCGCCCGCCTGTCCAACGCCGCCACCTCGCTGGGCCTGCCATTCCGCACCTTCACCCGTGACGCCGGCGTCGACGTGCTCAGCTTCGGCGGCACCAAGAACGGCATGATGTACGGCGAGTGCGTCGTGGTCCTGAACCCTGAGGCATCCGCGGGCCTGCTCTACCTGCGCAAACTGAACATGCAGCTGGCCTCGAAGATGCGCTTCATCTCGGCCCAGCTGATCGCGCTGCTCGGCGGCGACCTCTGGCAGCGAAACGCCGGCCACGCCAACGCCATGGCCACACGGATGCGCCACGCCCTCGAGACCGGTATCGCCGCCGGCGAGATCGAGGGCTTGTCCTTCACCCAGAACACTCAGGCCAACGCGATCTTCGCGATCCTGCCCCCCGGCGTGGCCGATCGCCTGCGCGGGCACTTCCGGTTCTACGATTGGGACCCCGCGACCAACGAGGTGCGCTGGATGTGCGGCTTCGACACCGAGGAGGCCGACATCGACGCATTCGTCGCGGCCCTGATCAGAGAACTGGCCGCCCGATGAACGTCTTCGAGAATAAACCCTGGCTCGGCTCCTACGCCCCCGGCGTTCCGAGTACCATCCAGGAACCGACCGACACGCTCTCCGACATGATCGAGACCTCGGCGCGCCGGTTCGGCCCCAGCGTGGCCCTCGATTTCTTCGGCGCCACCACCACCTACGCCGAGCTCGGCGAGCAGATCTCTCGGGCCGCAAACGGCCTCCTGCGCCTCGGCGTCAAACCCGGCGACCGGGTGGCCCTTGTGCTGCCGAACTGCCCTCAGCACGTGGTGGCTTTCTACGCCGTGCTACGCCTGGGCGCGATCGTCGTCGAGCACAACCCGCTCTACACCGAACGCGAACTCCGACACCAGTTCGAAGACCACGGCGCCCGCGTCGCCATCGTTTGGGACAAGATCTACCAGACCGTCACCGATTTCCCCGCCGACCTCGGCCTGCGCACCGTGATCGCGGTGAACCTGACGGAAGCGATGCCGCTCGCCAAGCGGCTCCTGCTCAAGCTGCCGATCGCTAAAGCCCGCGAGTCGCGAGACGCCCTGACCTCGGGCCCGCTGGGCAAGGATGCCTTCACCTGGTCCGGCATCGTCGGCTCACGCAAGCTGCGCCCCGGCCACCCGCGCCCGAAGGTCACCGACACCGCCGCGCTCCAATACACCAGCGGCACCACCGGCACCCCGAAGGGTGCCATCCTCAGCCACTTCAACCTGCGCTCGAACGCCCTGCAGGGCGAGGCCTGGGTGCAGGGGCTGCGCCCTGGCGAGGAGGTCTTCTACGCGGTCCTGCCCATGTTCCACGCCTACGGCCTGACCCTCTGTCTGACGTTCGCGATGGCCACCGGCGCCCGGCTCGTGCTGTTCCCCAAGTTCGACGAGGGACTGCTGCTCGATGCGGCCCGGCGCACCCCACCCACATTCATGCCGGCCGTCCCGCCGATCTACGACCGGCTCGTGAAGGCCGCGACGGCGAAGAATGTAAGCCTGCGCAGCATCCGTTACGCCATCTCGGGCGCGATGAGCCTGCCGGTGTCGATCGTGGAACGCTGGGAGGCCGCCACCGGCGGGCTGTTGGTCGAGGGCTACGGCATGACCGAGGCCTCGCCGATCGCCGTCGGCAACCCGATGGGCCCGAGCCGGCGCCCCGGCACGGTGGGCGTGCCGTTCCCGAGCACCGAGATCCGCGTGGTGGACCCGGACGACCCGACCGTGAACCGCGGGATCGAAGAGGAAGGTGAGCTACTCATCCGTGGCCCACAGGTCTCTTCCGGCTACTGGGACCAGCCGACCGAGACCGCCAAGACGCTTCTCGACGGAGGCTGGCTGCGCACCGGCGACATCGTCCGCGTCTCCTCCGACGGCTTCGTCACGGTCGTCGACCGTATCAAAGAACTCATCATCACCGGCGGCTTCAATGTGGCGCCCTCCGAGGTCGAGGCCGCTCTTTTGTCGCATCCGGATGTCGCCGACGCCGCCGTCGTCGGGCTGCCGAGCGCGAACGGCGGCGAAGACGTCGCCGCCGCCGTCGTGTTGGCGGCGGGGGCCACCCTCGACGTCGACGCCATCCGCACGTATTGCCGCACCCGGCTCTCCGCCTACAAGGTGCCCCGCACCGTCGTGGAGGTCGACGAGCTGCCCCGGTCGCTGATCGGCAAGGTGCTGCGCCGCGAGGTGCGAGCCGGCTTGATCAAGGAGTAGCCGCGAGAGCGGGTAGAGCGTCGGTTTCGACGCCGCATTCCGACGCTTACCCGCTCGTGAGATGCTTCGGCGATGCGTATACCGCAGCGGCAGGTCGTAGCGGAATAGTGTGCCGCCGCCCGCGTTGGAGTGGATGGGTCAGCGTTGCCCCGCCATCCCAGCCAGACTCCGGCAAAAGATGGGCCTATGAACCTCATCACCAAAACCCTCAGCCGCGCCGCCCACACGGCGTCGCTCCTCCTCCCCGTGCTCGCCGGGCGCTGGAGTCCCCGCGGCTTCTACCCGACGGCCCTCGTCGACGAAGCCACTCTGACCACCGTGCTCGAAGCCGCCCGTTGGGCTCCCTCGGCCAGCAACATGCAGCCGGCCCGCTTCATCGTCGCCCGCCGCGGCTCGGACAGCTTCGCGAAAATCCATGAGACGCTGATGGGCTTCAACAAGGCGGGGGCGGATGCCGCCACCGTGCTGATCGTCAACGTCGCCACCCTGCCGATCGACGTGACCCGCGAGAACCCGTGGGCCCGCTACGACCTGGGTCAGGCCGTCGCCTATCTGACGATCCAGGCCCAGCACGAGGGACTGCACACCCACCAGCTCGGCGGCTTCGACGGCACCGCCCTCGGCGTGCTCGGCGACGTCTCCCTGCTCTCCCCCGAGCTACTCGAACGCGAGTCCGCCCCGCGCACCCGCAAGCCTCTCGTCGAGCTTCTCCTGGTCAACGACTGGTCAACGACCAGCAGCAAGAGCCCGCCCCGACACAGTAACTCCACAGCCCCGTCAGGTAAAAACATGATTCAACTATTTTTCCCGGCAACGCGCCCGGCTGCCCCCAGCAGTGAACACCGGTGGAGACCACGATGACCGAACACACCCCAAATCACTTTGATGTCGTCATCATCGGCGCGGGGCCGGCGGGAACGGCCGCGGCGCTCCGTGGCGCCGAACTGGGAGCCCGGGTCGCCGTGGCGGAGGCCGACCAGCTCGGCGGGACCTGCGTGAACACGGGGTGCGTGCCGACGAGGGTGCTCGCCAAGGCGGCGCGCCTGATGCGCGAGGTGCGCGCGGCAGATACCTACGGGATCGTAGTCAACGACCCCGTCATCGACTGGGCCACCATGGGAGACCGGGTGCAGTCGCGGGTGAACAAGGTGCGCTCGATCAAGAGCGAGGCCGAGAGGTTCGCGGCCGCCGGAATCGAACTGGTTCTGGAAGGTCGGGCGCGATTCATCGACCCGCATTCCGTGGTCCTGGACACCGGCCGCATCCTCACCGCCGCCACGTTCCTGGTCTGCGTCGGCGGGCATTCTCGGCGACTCGCCGTGCCGGGGGCGCACTTGGCGACGGTCCCGGAAGACATTCTGAAGCTGCCGTCGCTACCCCGACGGGTAGCCGTGATCGGCGCCGGAAACACCGGCGCCCAGTTGGTCACGGTGTTCAACTCCTTCGGCTCCGACGTGACCGTGCTCGATGTGGCACCGCGCATCCTGATGGCGTCGGATTCCGACATCTCCGCCACGGTCTCGGCGGCGTTCCGCGAGCAGGGCGTGGCCGTGCACACGGGCATTGAAGCGGTGACGGCGATCGAGCCGGACGCCGACGGAACCCTCACCCTGTCCTGGCGCGAAAAAGGAACGGAACAGTCTTCCGCCTTCGACGCCGTCATTATGTCCACCGGTTGGCCGGCGGATGTCGACGACCTCGGGCTCGACCGGGCTGGCATCACCATCGAACGTTCCGCCATCCCGGTGGACCAGTACTTCCGGAGTGTCGTGCCCCATATTTTCGCGGTCGGCGACGCGAACGGCAAGGACATGCTCGTACAGGCGGCCCAATTCGAGGGCGAGGCCGCGGCCGAGAACGCGGTGCTGGGCGCCAATCGCAGAACGCCGCACCACCTGCTCCCGGCCGGCGGTTTCACCGACCCCGACTACGCGGGCGTGGGCTTCACCGAGGAGGAGGCCAGGGCTCGCGACCCGCACTGCGTCGTCGCGACAGTGCCCTACGCCGAACTCGACCGCGCTGTGATCGACGGCCGGGAACCTGGCTTCCTCAAGTTGATCGCCGACCGGCGGCGGGAGCTGATCCTCGGCGCCCATGCCACCGGGGAGAACGCGGTCGAAGTGATCCAATCCGTGACGACGGCGATGGCCGCCGGCGTCGACGTCGCCACTCTGGCCCGGGTGCGCTTCGCCTACCCCACCTACAGTGCCGTCATCGGCCTCACGGCCCGTCGACTACTGCTGGAAGCGCCGAAGCCGGCCGCGGTGATCCTGCCCGTCGCGGTGATCGAGCCCGTCGAGATCTCCCTCCCGACACGTGTGATCTCCGTGCCTACGGGAGCAGCATCACCTTGATGGCGCGGCGCTCGTCCATGGCGGCGTAGGCCTCGGCAACCTCGGCCAGCGGCAGCTGCAGGTCGAACACGCGGCCGGGGTTGATGGCACCCGAGAGCACTTCCGGCAGCAACTCTTCGACGTAGCCGCGCACGGATGCGACGCCGCCGTTCAGGCCCACGTTCCGCCCGAACAGTGGGCTAACCTCGATCGGTCCGCCGGTGGGCACGCCCACGTAGCCGACCATTCCGCCGGGACGGGCCGACGCGATGGCCTGCTCCATCGACTCCTTGGTGCCGACGCACTCGAGCACGCAGTCCGCGCCGATGCCGTCGAACAGCTCACGGATGCGGGCCACGCCGGCCTCGCCGCGCTCCTCGACGATCTCGGTCGCGCCGAACTCGCGGGCCACGATCTGCCGTTCGGGGTGACGCGACATGGCCACGATCCGGGAGGCCCCGAGCCGCTTGGCCGCGATGATGGCGCAGAGGCCGACCGCGCCGTCGCCGACGACGACGACCGTGCTGCCCGCGGTCACACCGGCGGAGACCGCGGCGTGGTGGCCGGTGCCCATGACGTCAGCGAGGGTCAGGAGACCGGGAACCTGGGCATCGGTGGGCACGGTCGGCGTCGCAACGAGCGACCCGTCGGCGTGCGGCACGCGCACTTTCTCGCCCTGGGCGCCGTCGGCGAAGCCGCCGAGCTGGTCGTCCGAGCCCCACCAGCCGCCGTTCAGGCAGGAGGTGCTGGTGCCGTTCTGGCAGTTGATGCACGTGTTATCGCAGTCGTAGAACGGCGCGATGACGAAGTCGCCGACCTTGACCCGGCTGACGTCGGCGCCGATTTCCTCGACGATGCCGACGAACTCGTGGCCGATTCGTTTCGGCTCCTCGGTGGGATGGATGCCGCGGTAGGGCCAGAGATCTGAGCCGCAGACGCAGGCTGCGACGACGCGCACGATGGCGTCACCGCCGGTGGAGAGAATCGGATCGGATACTTCTTCGAGGCGGATGTCCCGTTCCCCGTAAATCACTGTTGCACGCATGCTTCGACCCTATGCCAGCCCCCCTGACCGTCACCGGGGCAGGGGGCCCGTTCCGTCGTATTCCCGCCGAATTCCGCTAAACGCGAAATCCGGCGACGGACAGAACTACAGCAGCGCGTCGTCGTCGAGGTCGGCCGGGTCCACGACCAGCAACGGGGCGGATGCGACGCTGAGCGATTCCCCGTCCGGCGCCAGGTCCACCCGCACCGTCTCGCCGTCCCGCACGGCGCCCGACAGGATCGCGGTCGCCAACCTGTCGTCGATCTCGGTCTGCATCAACCGCCGCAGCGGGCGCGCACCGTAGATCGGGTCATAGCCGCGTTCCGCCAGCCAGGTGCGGGCATCCGGGGTCACGCCCAGCTCAAGCCGCCGCTCGATCAGCCGCTTTTCCAACCGGTCAACGAGCAGCCCGACGATCTGGCCGAGGTCCTCCATCGACAGCGATTCGAACACGACGATGTCGTCGAGACGGTTGACGAACTCGGGCTTGAACGTCTTGCGCACGAGTGCCTGCACGGCCGCCTCCTTCTCGTCCCGGCTGAGCACCGGGTCGATCAGGAACGCCGACCCGAGGTTCGAGGTCAGCACCAGGATCGTGTTGCGGAAGTCCACGGTGCGGCCCTGGCCATCCGTGAGCCGGCCGTCGTCGAGCACCTGCAGCAAGACATCGAAGACCTCCGGATGCGCCTTCTCCACCTCGTCGAACAAAATCACCGAATACGGGCGGCGGCGCACGGCCTCGGTCAGCTGCCCGCCCTGCTCGTAGCCGATATAGCCGGGAGGAGCCCCGACCAGACGGGACACGGAAAACTTTTCCCCGTACTCGCTCATGTCGATGCGCACCATCGCCTTTTCGTCGTCGAAGAGGAACTCGGCGAGCGCCTTCGCCAGCTCCGTCTTGCCCACGCCGGTCGGCCCGAGGAAGAGGAACGAACCGGTCGGCCGGTCCGGGTCGGAGATGCCGGCCCGGCTGCGGCGCACGGCGTCGGCGACCGCGCGCACGGCCTGCTTCTGCCCGACCAAGCGGTGCCCGAGCTCACCCTCGAGGTTCAGCAGCTTCTCCGTCTCGCCCTGCAGCAGCCGCCCTACCGGGATGCCGGTCCACATCGCGACCACGGCGGCGATGTCCTCCGCGGTGACCTGGTCACCGACCATCCGCGGCCCATCCTGCTCGGTCTGCTCCGCTTCGGCGAGTTCCCGTTCGATCACCGGGATGTCGCCGTAGAGCAGCCTGGACGCCTTCTCCAGGTTGCCCTCGCGCTCGGCCACCTCGGCCTGGCTGCGGGTGCTCACCAAGCGCTTCCTCAGATCGCCGATCCGGTTGAGCGAGGAACGCTCCTTGTCCCAGCGGTCCTGCAGCTCAGCAAGGGCCACCGTGTATTCGGCAAGGTCAGCACGCAACTTCCCCAGGCGAGCCTTAGAGGCGTCGTCCTTCTCTTTTTTCAGCGCAAGCTCTTCCAACTCCAGCCTCTGCACCCTGCGACGCAGTTCGTCGATTTCCACGGGAGCGGAGTCGATCTCCATCCGCAGCCGGCTGGCCGCCTCGTCGATCAGGTCGATGGCCTTGTCCGGCAGCTGGCGGGCGGTGATGTACCGGTTGGAGAGGGAGACCGCGGCCACCAGCGCCGAGTCCGCGATCGACACCTTATGGTGGGCCTCGTAGCGCTCCTTGAGCCCGCGCAGGATGGCCACAGTGTCTTCCGCACTGGGCTCGTCGACCAGCACCGGTTGGAACCGGCGCTCGAGGGCGGCATCCTTCTCGATGAATTCGCGGTACTCGTTGAGCGTGGTCGCACCGATCAGGCGCAACTCGCCGCGGGCGAGCATGGGCTTGAGCATGTTGGAGGCCGCCACGGACCCTTCGCCGCCGCCGGCACCCATCAGGGTGTGCAGCTCGTCGACGAAGGTAATGATCTGCCCCTGCGCGTCGTTGATTTCCTTGAGCACGGCCTTGAGCCGCTCCTCGAACTCGCCGCGATACTTGGCCCCCGCCACCAGGGCCGCCAGGTCGAGGGAGACCAGCTGCTTGCCCTTGAGGGAGTCGGCCACATCGCCGGCCACGATGCGCTGGGCCAGTCCCTCCACAACGGCGGTCTTGCCCACGCCGGGTTCACCGATCAGCACCGGGTTGTTCTTGGTGCGGCGGGTGAGTACCTGACTGACCCGCCGAATCTCCGCGTCCCGCCCGATCACCGGGTCAAGCTTGCCGGTCCGGGCGATCTCGGTGAGGTTGACACCGTACTGCTCCAACGCCGTCTTCGCTTCTTCCTGGGGCGGTTGCTGACCTGCTTGCATCGGAAGATCCTCTCTCGGGCCGGCCGCTCTCGTCGCAGGTCGGCAAAAAGCTGAGCCTGTTGGACTCAAGTTTAGGGGACATCGAGAAAACGCGCCAGCGGTCCGAAGACAACTCGGCGGTGCTACGGCGGCAGCCCCATCACGACCCAGTTTTCATCCGGGTATCCGAATTCCTCTGTCGGATGCCATACTTACCGAACAAAAGACCCGTTTCTACACTCAGCGCAGAGGATCAGGCCCGTGGCCACCCCCACCCTTAAAAACTTCATCAACGGCCGCTTTGTCACTCCCTCCGGCACCGAGCTGCTCGACATCGTCGATCCCACAACGGGACGCCGGGTTGCCCGGGCCCCGGTCTCCACCGCGGCCGACGTCGACGACGCGATGACCGCCGCGAAGACCGCCTTCCGCACCTGGGGCCGCACCACTCCCGCCGAGCGGCAGCGCGCGCTGCTGCGCCTCGCCGACGCGATCGATGCCGAGAGCGACGCCATCGTGGAGGCCCAGCACCGCAACACGGGCCAACCTCGCGCCACGATCGCCGTTGACGAGGTCGCGGCCGGCGCCGATCAGCTGCGCTTCTTCGCCGGTGCCGCCCGACTGCTCGAGGGCAAGTCCGCCGGTGAATATCTGCCCGGCATGACCTCCTGGGTACGCCGCGAACCGATCGGCGTGGTCGGGCAGGTCACCCCGTGGAACTTCCCCTTCCTGATGGCCATCTGGAAGATCGGCCCCGCGCTGGCGGCCGGCAACACCCTCGTGCTCAAGCCCAGCGACACCACCCCGGAGTCGACCCTCGAACTCGCCCGGATCAGCCAGGGCATCCTCCCCGACGGCGTGATGAACATCGTGCTCGGCAACGGCGGCACCGGGGCCGCGATCGTCGAGCATCCGGTACCCGGCCTGGTCTCGATCACTGGCAGCGTGCGGGCCGGTATGGCCGTCGCCGCCGGCGCCGCGAAGACGCTCAAGCGGGCCCATCTCGAGCTCGGCGGCAAGGCGCCGGCCCTGGTCTTCGCCGGCGTCGACGTCAGCGTGACCGCCGCCGCCATCGCCGACTTCTCCTTCTATAACGCCGGGCAGGACTGCACGGCCATCACGCGAGTGCTCGTGCACGAGTCCATCCATGACGAGTTCGTCGACGCACTCGTCGCCGAGGCCCGCAGCCGCACTACCGGGTCGGCCGACGACGCCGACAACTACTTCGGGCCGCTCAACAACGTCAACCATTTCGGCGACGTCTCGCGCAAGGTCGCGGCCCTGCCCGACCACGCTGTCATTGCCACCGGCGGACACCAGGTCGGCACCGAGGGCTTCTTTTTCGAGCCCACAGTCGTCACTCAGGTGCGCCAAACGGATGCGATCGTGCAGGAGGAAACGTTCGGCCCGGTGATCACGGTGCAGCCCTTCACGTCGGAGGAGCACGCGGTCACGCTCGCGAACGATGTCAACTACGCGCTCGCCTCCAGCGTGTGGACCCTCGACCACGCCACGGCCATGCGGGTCTCCCGCGACCTCGACTTCGGCGCGGTGTGGATCAACACCCATCTCCTGCTGACCGCCGAGATGCCACACGGCGGTTTCAAGCAGTCCGGATACGGCAAAGACCTGTCGATGTACGGCGTCGAGGACTACACCCGGATCAAGCACGTGATGAGCGCGCTGGAATAAACACGGGTCTCGACAGGCTCGACCACCGCCAGGATCGACCACCGCCAACGAGAACAGAGGCCCCTCGATGACTTTCCACCCGCTCGACCCGCTCTCCGCCGCTGAGTTCACCTCCGCCGTCGCCATCCTCGCCCGCGAGCGCGGCGTCGCCGACGGGTGGCGGTTCACCTCGATCGAGCTGGTCGAGCCGCCCCGGAGCGCCGTCGCCGAGTTCACAGCTACCAGCGCGGTTCCCGACCGACGCGCACGGCTGGTTGTGCTCCACCGCGCCGAGAACACCACCTGGGTGGGCGTCGTCTCGCTCACGACCGACGCCCTGCTCGAGTGGGAAACGGTGCCGGGGATGCAGGCGAACTTCACCGTCGACGAGTGGGAGGAAGCCGACGCCGCCCTTCGCGCCCACCCCGATGTGATCGCCACTCTCGCCCGCCGGGGCATCACCGACCTCGACCTGGTCTTCATCGACACCTGGACCTACGGCGACGCGGTAATCCCCGACCGGTATCGCGGCCGCCGCCTGGGCTGGTCAGACGTCTGGGTCCGGGCGTCCACCGACGCCAACCCCTACGCGGGACCGGTCAGCGGCCTGCACTTCGTGCTCGACGTCAACACCATGGAACTGCTCGAGGTGGAGGACTCGTTCACGGTCGAACCGCCGGCGGGAATGGGCGAATACGTGCCGCACCTGGTGCCCCGGCGCATCCGGGATCGAAGCCCGCGCCCGCCGCTCACCCCGCTCGACATCGGGCAGCCCGACGGCCCGAGCTTCACGCTCGACGGCAACCTGATCGAGTGGCAGAACTGGTCGCTCCGGGTGGGCTTCAACTACCGCGAGGGCATGACCCTGCATACCGTGGGCTACCGGGACGGCGGCCGGGTGCGGCCCATCGCCAACCGGTTGTCGTTCGCGGAGATGGTCGTGCCCTACCGCGACCCCAGCGTCGACCATTTCCGTCGCACCGCCTTCGACATCGGCGAGTGGGGCCTCGGCTTCATGACCACCTCGCTCGAGCTCGGCTGCGACTGCCTCGGCGAAATCCGCTACCTCGATGCCGTGCTGCACAACAGCAAGGGCGAGCCGTACAGCATCCCGAACGCGTTCTGCATCCACGAGGAAGACAACGCGGTGCTCTGGAAGCACGTCGACCACAACGGCAGTGCCGAGGTGCGCCGGATGCGCCGGCTCGTCGTGTCCTTCCACGTCACGGTAGCGAACTACGAGTACCTCGTCTATTGGCGCTTCTACCAGGACGGCAACATGGAATGCGAGGTGCGCGCCACCGGGATCATGGTGGTGACGCACCTCGACGAGGGCCAGCCGCACCCCAACGGAACCCTGGTCGACACGCGCACCTACGCGCCGTTCCACCAGCACTTCATCGTGGCCCGGATGGACCTCGACGTCGACGGCCGCGAGAACACGGTGTTCCGCACCGAGACGCAGGCCGAGCCGATCAGCGCCGCAAACCCGCTCGGCCTCGCGATCACCCAGCTGAACACCCCGATCGAGACCGAGGGGTTCGACGACTACAACTGGGACACCCAACGGGCCTGGAAGGTCGTGAACGAGAACTCGCTCAACGGCCTCGGCACCCCCATGTCCTACAAGCTGGTGCCCGGCGGAGCCATCCCGTCCTTCTTCGACCAGGCGGCGCCTGCCCTCCAACGCGCCCAGGTGATCGGGCACACGGTCTGGGTCACCCCGAACGACGAGTCCGAACGCTGGCCGTGCGGCGAGTTCGTCAACCAGAGCGCGGTCGACCACGGCCTGCCCGAGTGGATCCAGGCTCGCCGGCCGGTGCGGAACGCCGATATCGTGCTCTGGTACGTCTTCGGTATCCACCACATCACCCGACCGGAAGAGTGGCCGATCATGCCGGTCGACACCGTGTCGTTCTGGCTCAAGCCGGTCGGCTTCTTCGACCGCAATCCGTCGCTCGACGTGGAACGCAGCCCGGCGCACTGTGCGCCGGGCGAGCACGCCGAGCATGACCATGAACATGACCAGCCCGCCCATAATCCACAGCACTATGACCACTGAGTGCGACACCCGTCGCGAACCGAGGGAGAAACCAGCGTGACCCGAGTAGCCAACTACGTCATCGCATACGAAGCGACCGAACGGGGCAATGACACCGTCGAGCTGGGTGTCGCGCTGGCGCGCCTGACCCGCTCCGAGCTGCGTCTGTGTCTTGTGCTTCCGCATCATTCATCCACCGTCACGGCCCGGGTCGGTGCTTCCACCTCCCCCGACTACCAGGCTCTGCTCGAGGAGCAGGCCCTCGAATGGCTGGAACAGGGCAAGGCCCTGGTTCCCGATGACGTGGTCGCCACCACGCATCTCTTCTACGCCGACTCCACCACGGAAGGGCTGCTCCAGGCCGCTCGCGCGTTCGACTCGGACCGCATCGTCGTCGGGGCCTCACGCCGCGGCCTGATGAACCGATTCACGATCGGCAGCGTGGCCAACGCGCTCCTGCACGCCTCGCCGGCGCCCGTCGCCCTCGCGCCCCGCGGCTACAAGGCTCCCGCACAGCTGACCCGGATCACCTGCGCCATCGGCACCCGGCCGGGCTGGAAGACGCTGCTCGACTCACTGGTGGCCTTCTCGGCGGACCTCACGGTCGACCTGCGTTTCGTCACGCTCGTGGAGGTCGACGCCGGTCGTCGGCACCCGGTCGACGAGAGCGAGAGCCAGGCCCACCTCGACGGCGTCCTGGAGTACTTCCAGAGTCGGTCGAAGGCGCGCGGCACCATCACCACCGAGGTCGCGTCCGGGCACACCGTCGAGGCCGCCGTCGAGGCCCTCGACTGGCAGCCGTCCGAAATCGCCTTCGTCGGCTCCAGCCGGCTGGCTCAGCCCACCACGATTTTCCTCGGCATCACCGCGCACCGCATGCTGCACGCGCTCCCCGTTCCCCTCATCGTGGTCCCCACCGGCACTGACGCCCGTAAGCCGCACTGACCCTAAGGACAGTCCATGACTAGCCAACATCCCTCCTCGGGCTCCACGCCCGGCACCTCCACCCTCACCGGCGGCCTTTCCGAGAAGGGCCTCAGCGCTGGCTCCATCGGGCTTCTCGGCGCCACGGTCATCGGCATCTCGTGCATCGCGCCGGCGTACACCCTGACGGCCTCCCTCGGCCCGACGGTCGCGGCCGTCGGCACCCAGATGCCGGGCATCTTCCTGGTCGGGTTCATCCCCATGCTGCTGGTGGCGCTCGGCTACCGCGAGCTCAACAACGCCATGCCGGATGCCGGCACCTCCTTCACGTGGGCCACCCGCGCCTTCGGGCCGTGGCTCGGCTGGATGGGCGGCTGGGGTCTGATCGTCGCGACGGTGGTCGTGCTCTCCAACCTCGCCGGAGTCGCCGTCGACTTCTTCTATCTGATGCTCGCCCAGCTTCTCGGCAACCCGAGCCTCGCCGACCTGACGAACAATGTTGTGATCAACGTGCTCACCTGTCTGGTGTTCATGGTGGCGGCCTGTTATGTCTCGTACCGCGGCATGGAGACCACGAAGGCCGTGCAGTACGTGCTCGTGGCCTTCCAGCTGATCGTGCTGGTCTGGTTCAGCGTCGCCGCCCTGCTGCGGGTCGTAGAAGGCACCGCCTTCGATGCCCTTGCGTTCAGCGCCGACTGGTTCAACCCGTTCCTCGCCCCTTCGTTCTCGGCCTTCGCGGCCGGGGTCTCGCTCTCGATCTTCATCTTCTGGGGCTGGGACGTCACCCTGACCATGAACGAGGAGACCAAGAACCCGAAGACAACCCCCGGGCGTGCGGCGACGTTGACCGTGGGCATCATCTTCGCGCTCTACATCCTCGTGGCGGTCGCCGCCCTGATGTTCTCCGGCATCGGCGCCGGCGAATTCGGACTCGGCAATGAGGAGATCCAGGGCAACGTGTTCGCCGCCCTCGCCGGACCGGTGATGGGTCCCTTCGCCATCCTGATGTCGCTGGCCGTGTTGTCCAGCTCGGCCGCGTCGCTGCAGTCGACCTTCGTCGGGCCGGCACGCACCATGCTATCGATGGGCCACTACAAAGCGTTCCCGAAGCGGTTCGCCTCAATCAGCCCGCGCTACAAGTCCCCGGCCTTCGCCACCGTAATGGCAGGAATCGTGGCCTGGGGCTTCTACGCGATCATGCGCGTGCTCAGCACCGATGTGCTCACCGACACGATCCTGACCCTGGGCATGATGATCTGCTTCTACTACGGGGTCACCGCGTTTGCCTGCGTCTGGTATTTCCGCGACTCGCTGAACGGGCCCCGGGCCATCCTGCTCAAACTCCTGGCGCCGCTGATCGGCGGGGTCATCCTGCTGGTCATCTTCGCAACCACTCTCTACGACAGCATGAACCCCGACTACGGCAGCGGATCGAACATCGGCGGGGTCGGGCTCGTGTTCATCCTCGCGATGGTGCTGTTCATCGGCGGCCTCGTGCTGATGCTGATCCAGCGCAGCGTCAACCCTGCCTTCTTCCAGGGAAAGACGTTGACGAAGGGGTCCTCGAAGGAACACGGGCACGTCGAGTAGCCCCCTGATGCGCCCGGCCGGGCACGGCCGGCCGGGCTGGGGCATGGAAGAATGGTTCCCGCCATGGCCCACACGTTCAGCTCCCACGACATCGCGCTCCTTGTGGGCAGCCAGGCGTTCTCACGCGGCGAACGCTACGCCCGCAACGGCCACGTTGATGCCGAGACCTGGTTCGGCTCGAACACCCAGCTCTTCGGCATGGTGCGCGGTTCTCACCCGACGCCCTATTCGGTGACCGTCTCGTTCACCCTTGATTCCGCCGGCGCCGCGGTGCGGGCATCCGGCGTCTGCACCTGCCCGATGAAGCGCAACTGCAAGCATGTCGCCGCGCTGCTGATCGCGAGCCAGGGCGGCGCCGTGGGCCGCAGCCTCGGCGGAGTGCCGGGTGCCCCCGCCACCGCCCTGGGCCGCGAGCCCGGGTCGGCCGTCGGCACCGCCGGGTTCTCCGCACGGGCAGCGTGGCGAAGTACGCTGGCTCCTCTGGCGCGACCGGATTCCGCGCCGTCCGCAGACACCCGCCTCGCCCTCCAGTTCCAACTTCTCGCTCCCGAGCACGGGCGTTTCGCCAGTCAGCCGGGGCTGCGCCGGCTGGCGGCGCGGCCCGTGATGATGGGCAAGCAGGGCAAGTGGATCCGGGGCAGCGTCACCTGGGAGAACCTGACCACCGACGGGTCGCTCGACCGCGGCCAGCTGCGGGTGCTCTCGGCGCTCTACGCGCTGCAGTTCGCGGCCCGCCCGTACTACGCCACCTCCACCCAGTGGATTCCGGTCGACGCTTTCCCCGACCGAGCGCTCTGGGACCTGCTCGACGACGCGGCGAACGCCGGGCTCCCCCTGGTCTCCGCCACGGCGCAGCAGGATCCCGTGCTCGTCTCGCCCGTTCCTGCGTGCCTCGAGCTGGACATCCGTCGTGTGTCCGACGGCCTCACGCTGCGCCCCGTCCTGCTGCTGGGCGACGAGCCGCAGGCGCGCGGCACGTTCGGGTTCATCGGCAACCCCGCCCACGGCGTCTACACCTGGGCGGGCCAGTCCGGCAGCGATTCCCCGCAGATCACCCTCGCCCCGCTGTCGGGCGAGATCAGCCGGGAGCTGCGGGCCATGGCGGCCTCCGACACCATCGCGGTGCCCGGCGCGGACGAGGCCGACTTCCTGGCCGAGTTCTACCCGTTCCTTCGACACCGGGTCACCGTGACCAGCCGGGACGAGTCGTTCGCCCTGCCCGAGACCCCGCAGCCCGTGCTGGCCCTGACCGTCACGCACCAGATGGATGCCCGCATCACCCTGCACTGGGTGTGGCACTACCCGGAATACCACCAGCCACTCCGCCCGGTGCCGGACGATGACAGGTTTCGCGACGGCACCCGGGAGGGGCAGATCCTGCACGACGTGCAGGCGCTCCTCACCTCCGTGCCGGCCCTGGTAGGGCAGCAGAGCGGCCTGCCGGTACTGATCGAGCGCGCCACCCTGGCCGGCACCGCCATGCTCGGCTTCCTCGACTCCGTGGTGCCGACCCTGGCGGCCGCAGACCATGTCACCGTGCTGGTCGCCGGCGATGCCCCCGACTACCGCCAGGCCGACGAGGCGCCGGTGATCACCGTGGGCACCACCGAACGCCCGGATGACCGGGACTGGTTCGACCTGCAGGTGGCCGTCAGCATCGACGGCGAGGAGATCCCGTTCGACAGCCTGTTCCGGGCCCTGGCGGTCGGTCAGCAGCTGATGATCCTGCCCAGCGGCACCTGGTTCAATCTAGACCGCCCCGAACTGCACACGCTCCGCCGGCTGATCGAGGAGGCCCGAGGGCTGCAGGACGCCGGCGCCGAGTCCCTGGGGATCAGCCCGTTCCAGGCCGACCTCTGGGAGGAGCTGCAGTCCCTCGGGGTCGTCGCCGGCCAGGCGGCCGCGTGGCGCGACACCGTGTCAGGGCTCACCGACGTCGCCCAAATTCCGGAACAGCCGCTGCCGGCCGGGGTCGACGCCACCCTGCGCGGCTATCAGCAGGCCGGTTTCGAGTGGGTGAGCTTTCTCTACGACCATCAACTGGGAGGCATCCTCGCCGACGACATGGGCCTCGGCAAGACCCTGCAGGCCATCGCCCTGATGGAACGCGTGCGGGAGCAGCCGGGGCAGAGTGCGCCGTTCCTGGTCGTGGCACCCACCAGCGTGGTCTCCAACTGGGCGGCCGAGTGCGCCCGATTCGCGCCCGGCCTGCGGGTGGCCGCGATCACCGAGACCGCCGGCAAGCGCAGCAGCACTCTGGCCTCGCTGCACGCCGGCGCGGACGTCGTCGTCACCTCGTACACGCTATTCCGGCTGGACTTCGGCGACTACGAGGCCCTGGCCTGGTCCGGGCTGCTGCTCGACGAAGCCCAGTTCGTCAAGAACCGCAAGTCCCGCGCCCACCAGTGCGCCCGCCGCCTGGCCACCCCGTTCAAGCTCGCGATCACGGGCACGCCGCTGGAGAACAACCTGATGGAGTTCTGGTCGCTGCTCTCAATCACGGCACCGGGACTGTTCCCCAGCCCCGGCCGCTTCGGCGACTACTACCAGAAACCGATCGAGAAGGATGCCGACGGCGACCGTCTCGACCAGCTGCGCCGCCGCATCCGCCCGTTCATGCTGCGCCGCACGAAGGAGCAGGTGGCCGGCGACCTGCCCACCAAGCAGGAGCAGGTGCTTGAGCTCACGCTGCACCCGAAGCACCGCGCGGTCTACGACACCCACCTGCAGCGGGAACGGCAGAAGGTGCTCGGCCTGATCGACGACATGAACTCCAACCGTTTCGAGATCTTCCGCTCGCTCACCATGCTGCGCCAACTCAGCCTCGATGCCAGCCTCTACGACACGAAGTACGACGACATCCCGTCGACCAAGCTCGACGTGCTCCTCGAACTGCTGGAGGACGTCGTCGCCGGCGGGCATCGCACTCTCATTTTCAGCCAGTTCACAAAGTACCTGGGCAAGGCCCGCGCACGCCTCGACGCCGCGGGCATCAGCTATTCCTACCTCGACGGCAAGACCCGCAACCGGGCGCAGGTGATCGAGAGCTTCAAGGCCGGCGACAATTCGGTCTTCCTGATCAGTCTCAAGGCCGGCGGGTTCGGCCTGAACCTGACCGAGGCCGACTACGCCATCCTGCTCGACCCGTGGTGGAACCCGGCCACCGAGGCGCAGGCCGTGGACCGCATGCACCGGATCGGCCAGACGAAGAACGTCTTCGTCTACCGCCTGGTCTCCCGGGACACGATCGAGGAAAAGGTGATGGCCCTCAAGGCCACGAAGGCCCGCCTCTTCGAGAGCGTGATGACGGATGGCGCCGCGCGCGGGACCGCCCTGACGGCCGCCGACATCCGTGAGCTGCTCGCTTAGCCCACGCACCGGTACCCGCCCGCTGAGTCGCCCGCGCTGAGTCGCCCGCGCTGTCGCCCGCACGAGTGCCCGCCCCGGGCACGCGAGTAGGCTTCCAGCTGCCGGTCACAAGACCGCCGTCCCAGCAAGAGGTAGCCCATGCCGCAGCACCGCCCGTTCGCTCCCCTGCCCGAATCCACCGTGATCGGAGCCGAGGGCTGGCCGGCCGGGCTGGTCGCCGCCGTGCGCGCGTCGACCGAGGCGGCGGCACGCGCCACACTGCCCTGGGTGGGTCGCGGCGACAAGATCAACGCCGACCAGGCGGCCGTCGCCGCCATGCGTGCCGTTCTCCTGACCGCGCCTTTTCGCGGAACCGTGGTGATAGGCGAGGGCGAGAAGGACCAGGCCCCCATGCTTGCCAACGGGGAGCAGCTCGGCACGGGGAACGGACCGGACTGCGACATCGCAGTCGACCCGCTCGACGGCACGACCCTCGTCGCCCGGAACCTGCCCGGGGCGGTGTGCGTGATCGCCATCTCCCCCCGAGGCACGATGTTCGATCCCGCCGGTGTCTTCTACATGGAGAAGCTCATCTCAGGCCCAGCCGGTCACGGCGTGCTCGACCTGCACGCCTCCGCCACCCGCAACCTCCGTGCGTTCTCGCTCGCCAGCGGCATCCCCGAGACCGCGCTCACCGTCGCTGTGCTCGACAAACCGCGCCACGTCGAACTCATCCGCGAACTCGGGTGCGCCGGAGCACGCGTGCTCCGCACGGCCGAGGGTGACGTCTCCACGGCCATCGCCGCCGCATCGACGGATGCCGCGGTCGACCTCTCGATGGGAATCGGCGGTACCCCGGAAGGCGTCATCGCGGCCTGCGCCGTGCGCGCCCTCGGCGGCGTGATGCTCGGGCGGATGGCCCCGCAGAGTGAGCCCGAAGAGCGCGGCGCCCGGGCCGCGGGCCTCGACCTCACCCGCATCTACGACGCAGCAGACCTGGTGGCGAGCAAGCACGTGCTTTTCGCGTCGTCCCCGGTCACCTGAGCCTCCGCGCTCTGCTCCAAAAGTCGATCCGCCGATGTTCGACCCGGTCGAGACCCGATTCATCTCCCGACCTCAGCCCGAGGCAGAATAGAACGGTGAGTTCCACAACTACCTTTGCCCTGATCCGCCACGGCCAGACCGACTGGAATGCCGCTCTGCGTATCCAGGGCCACTCCGACATCCCGCTCAATGACACCGGGCGTGGCCAGGCAGCGGATGCCGTCGGCCACCTGGCCGCACAGGAGTGGGACTTCGTCGTCTCCTCACCGCTCAGCCGCGCAGCCGAGACGGCCGATCTCATCGCCCGGGGCCTCGGCCTGACCGTCACCGGTCGCATCCCAGGGATCGTCGAGCGCAACTACGGTCCCGCCGAGGGACTGGGCGCAGGCCCCGAGCTGGACGCGCTCCGCGTCCCCGGCGGCCCCACCGGAATCGGCGGCTTCCACGGCGCCGAAACCGAGGCCAGTGTCGCCGACCGCGGAGTCGAGGCCCTGCAGCTGCTGGCCCGCAACCACCCGGGTGCCCGCATCATCGTCGTCAGCCACGGAACACTGATCCGACTGACGCTGATGCAGGCGCTCGAGAAGCCCGTCGACACGATCAGGAACGCCTCCCTCAACGTGGTCGTCCATGACAAGGCCGGCTGGACCCTCGACATCCTCAACGGCGAGCCCGTCCCCGCCGGCAACCTCCTCCCCATCAACTAGCAGCGGCCGGTCCCGCACCCCGCATGACTGCACCCGGAACGGGCCTACTCACCCTCGCTTAGCGACGGCAGGCCCCCTCGCGCGGGTGGCCCTCTGTCGTCGGTGCAGGGGTGCTCGCCCTCGCACCAGGGCCCGTGTGTGTGTGGCTAACTCAGGACTACTGTTGCCCGCAGTAGACGGCCGCCGCGGGTTAGTGCGGCATTGGTGCGGATGCCCGGCACGGCCCGGCTGGATCTCCTGAGTTGGCCACGACCGCTGCTGGATGTGCGCCGCGGGGTGGGGGTGGTGCGCGCTTGGTTTGTGTGGGTTCGGCTGGTGTACCGCGGGGTCGTGTGCGCCGGTGAACGGTTGGGGCGGGGCTGTTGCCTTCGGAGGGCCATCGGGGCGGGGCGGTGGTGGTTAACGCACAATGGCCACCCGTTGGGGTGGCCATTGTGTGTGTTGCTACGTTGAGTCCGGCGGTGTCCTACTCTCCCACAGGGTCCCCCCTGCAGTACCATCGGCGCTGAGAGTCTTAGCTTCCGGGTTCGGAATGTGACCGGGCGTTTCCCTCTCGCTATAGCCGCCGAAACATCTTTCGATGAATCGAATCTATATTTTTTAGTTATAGAGCCCTCAGTGTTTATGAGTCACCGTGGGGCGTTGTTCTCGACCGTACATCGAGAACCACATAGTGGACGCTTGCAGCTTATTCAAACTGGTGTGTTATCAAATTATTGGCTTATTAGTACCGGTCAGCTC
>NZ_SOFB01000045.1:0-100389 GCF_004402815.1 Cryobacterium sp. Hz7 | reverse complement strand
AGGGCCTCCGTTGCATCGTGTTGAGTGTGGTAACCCAATCGATACCGGAGGTCCTCACCTTTTTAGCTCACGCCACGCTCACAACCTGTGTGGGAACAACAGCTAGATCACGTCGGCGTCGACCCAGTCCAGGGACTTGGTGACGGCCTTCTTCCAGTTGCGCAGCAGACGGTCGCGCTCGGCGATGTCCAGGCTCGGCTCCCAGCGGGCGTCCTCCTGCCAGTTGGACCGCAGCTCACCGAGGTTGTTCCAGAAACCGACCGCCAGGCCGGCCGCGTAGGCGGCACCCAGGGCGGTCGTCTCCGCCACCACCGGGCGCACGACAGACACGCCGAGGATGTCGGCCTGGAACTGCATCAGCAGGTCGTTGGCCGAGGCCCCGCCGTCGACCTTGAGCTCGGTCAACGGAACACCGGCGTCGGCGTTGACCGCGTCCAGCACCTCGCGGGTCTGGTACGCGATCGCCTCGAGGGCGGCGCGGGCGATGTGGCCCTTGTTCACGTAGCTGGTGAGGCCGACCAGGGCACCACGGGCATCCGCACGCCAGTACGGCGCGAACAGGCCGGAGAAGGCGGGCACGAAGTAGGCGCCGCCGTTGTCCTCGACCGACAGGGCGAGTGCCTCGATCTCCTCCGCAGAGTTGATGATGCCCAGGTTGTCCCGCAGCCACTGCACGAGCGAGCCGGTGACCGCGATCGAGCCCTCCAGGGCGTAGTGCGGTTCGGCGTCGCCGAGCTTGTAGCCGACCGTGGTGAGCAGACCGTTCTTGGAGTGGATGATTTCGGTGCCCGTATTGAAGATCAGGAAGTTACCGGTGCCATAAGTGTTCTTCGCCTCACCCTGGTCGAAGGCAGCCTGCCCGAACGTCGCGGCCTGCTGGTCACCCAGGATGCTCGCAATCGGGGTTTCGCGCAGCAGGCTGTGGCCGCTGGCGATGCCGTAGACCTCGGAGGAGGAACGGATCTCGGGCAGCATCGACTTGGGCACGTCGAACGCCGCGAGGATCTCGTCGTCCCACTGCAGGGTTTTCAGGTCCATGAACATGGTGCGGCTGGCGTTGGTGACGTCGGTTGCGTGCACACCGTCCTCGAGGCCGCCGGTCAGGTTCCAGAGAATCCAGGTGTCGGTCGTGCCGAACATGAGGTCGCCGGCCTCAGCCTTCTCTCGCGCCCCTTCGACGTTCTCGAGGATCCAGACGATTTTGGTGCCGGAGAAGTAAGTCGCCAGCGGCAGGCCGACCTGGGCCTTGAAACGATCAACACCGCCGTCGGCGGCGAGCCGGTCGACGATGGGCTGGGTGCGGGTGTCTTGCCAGACAATGGCGTTGTAGACGGGGATACCGGTGTGACGGTCCCAGACGACGGCGGTCTCGCGCTGGTTCGTGATGCCCACGGCCGCGATGTCGTGGCGGGTCAGGTTGGCCTTGGCCAGAGCCTGACCGATGACCTCACGGGTGTTGCTCCAGATCTCCAACGGGTCGTGTTCGACCCAGCCTGCCCGGGGAAAGATCTGTTCGTGTTCGAGCTGACCGGTCGAAATGATCGACCCGGCCTTGTCGAAAATGATCGCACGGGAACTGGTGGTTCCCTGGTCGATTGCGATGACGTACTGTGCCATTTTTAACTCCTTTGTCAATGCTGGGTACACGGGTATTCAGGAATGGAAAAAGAAGAAGCGAGCGGCGCCTACGCGAGGATCGGCAGGAGGAACGCGGAGGTCCAGCCGGCCAGCAGGCCACCGATGACGGGACCGACGACGGGCACCCACGAGTAGGCCCAGTCGGAGGAACGCTTGCCCTTGATCGGCAACAGGAAATGCGCGATGCGCGGGCCGAGGTCACGGGCGGGGTTGATCGCGTAGCCGGTCGGTCCACCCAGCGAGGTGCCAATCACGATCACGAGCAGGGCAACCGGAAGGGCGCCAAGGGCGGCCAGGCCGCCGCTCTCGCCCTGGCGCCCGCCGCCGAACGCGATGACGACGAAGACGAGCACGAAGGTGCCGATGATCTCGGTAATGAGGTTCCAGCCGTAGGAACGGATGGCCGGACCGGTCGCGAACACGCCGAGCTTGTTGGCCGGCTCCGGTTCCTGGTCGAAGTGCTGCTTGTAGGCGAGCCAGACGACGGTGGCACCCAGGATGGCACCAATCAACTGAGCCCCGATGTACGCCGCCACGGACACAGCATTGACCGGAACCCCCGAGCCGAACTCGGTTGCCCCGGACGACACGAGTCCCAAGGTGACGGCGGGGTTCAAGTGAGCGCCCGAGTTATAGGAGACGATCACGCCGGCGTACACCGCGAGGCCCCAGCCGATGGTGACCATCAGGAATCCGCCGCCGAAGCCCTTGTTCTTGGTCAGGGCGACGTTGGCGACCACCCCGCAGCCCAGCAGGATCAGGAGAGCGGTTCCCACCACTTCCGAGAGGAATACGATACCGAGATTGTCCACGTTGACATCCTTTTAGATTATTGAAATGAAGAAAGCGAAGGAAACGGATAGTAGAAAACCTAGCGACTCGAGACCGCCGGTGGTCCTGACCTTTCTGCACGTTTGTGCAGATCAGCCTTCAAGTCTGCGGGTACGGAGCCGGGCCGGAGGGCAGGCTGCGGGCAGGCGACCGCAGCGCCCGCCCGCCCGCAGGGCAGTCCCGAGCAGTCCCTAGACGGCCGGCACGGCCGGCGTTTCCGCCGGGGCCAGGTGCACGCCGTACATGTCGCGCAGTGTATGCACCGCGGTGTCGACCTCATGCGCGCTCCGGGCGGCGTCCCAGCCGAGGACTGGTGCGAGCACGCCGGCCAGCTCGGTGAGCAGCGGCAGAGTCACTTCGCCGCGGAAAGCGATGCTGGTGCGGCGCAGCAGCAGGTCCATCAGGTGCATGACCGATTCCGCCCGGGCGATGAGCTCGATTTCGCGCCGGGTGTAGCCGGGGTGCTGCATGAGCGGCGCGTCCGGTTCGGCGGTGAGCCAGGTGATCACCTCGGTGGCGCGCGTGCCGTACCGGGTCAGCAGCACATCGGCACGCTCGGCGCCGACCTTGTCGCCGTTGGCGGCAACCCAGACCCCGCGTGCGGCATCCGTCGCCGGGAAGTCTCGACCACCACCGATGGGCAGGCCGACCGTCGAGACGGTGCGCGGCAGGCCGAGCAGGGTCAGGATGTCGCCGCTCAGGTGTTCGGCCAGGGCGCGGAAGGTCGTCCACTTGCCGCCGACCAAGCTCAGCAGGGTGCCGTGCCGGGCGCCGAGCGGGCGCGATTCGATGCGGTAGTCGCGCGAGACGAAACCGGGCGCCTCGTCGTCGTGGCGGGGCAGCGGGCGCACGCCGGCGAACCGGAACACTATCTGCGACCGGTCGACGGCCACCTTTGGGAAAACGTGGTTGACGAGTTCGAAGAAGTAGTCAACCTCGGCCTCGGTGCAGCGCGCCGGCTGAGTCATGTCGTGCTCGAGGTCGGTCGTGCCGACGAGAACGCGGCCCGCAAGCGGGAAGATCAGCACGATGCGGCCGTCTTTGTGCTCGAAAAAGATCTCGCGACCGCCGGTCGCGGCGAGCAGTTCGGGGTTGTCGAGCACGACGTGCGACCCCTTGGTGCCGCCCATATAGGTGCTGGCCTGGCCGAGGGCCGTGTTCGTGAGGTCGGTCCACGGTCCGGACGTGTTGACCACGATGTCGGCCTCGAAGCTGAATTCGGCGCCGGAGACCGTGTTGCGCAGGCGCACACCCGCAGCATCCATGCCGACGGCCTCGATGTAGTTGGCGCTCCGGGCGTGGGTGCCGGCGGCCAGGCCGTCGGCCAGCACGTCGAGGGCGAGGCGCTCCGGGTCGTGCATGGAGGCGTCGTAGTAGGTGGCCGTGTACTTAAGACCCGGGTTTATCTGCGGCAGCACTTCGAGCGACGCCTTCTTGCCGAGAAATTCATGCCGGGGCACATTGCCGCCGTCGCGGGAGAAGGAATCGTAGAGCATCATGCCGATCTTGATCAGTAGAGCTCCGCGCTCCTGGGCCGCACCCTGTTTGTGGGTGAGGAACCGCATCGGCGCCGACATCACTCCGGAAAAGGTGGAGTAGATCGGAATGGTCGTCTTGAGCGGCTTGACGTAATGGGGGGCGATCTTGAGAAGGCTGTTGCGCTCCTCCACAGACTCCTTGACCAAGCGGAATTCGCCGTTCTCGAGGTAGCGCACACCGCCGTGGATCATGTGCGAGGAGGCCGAGGATGCGCCGGAAACGTAGTCGCCCTTGTCGACGATGGCGACGTCCACGCCCTGCAGGGCCAGATCGCGGAAGGTCGCGATGCCGTTGATGCCGGCTCCGATGATGAGAACTTGAGCGCGGGGGCGGTCCTGGATGGCGGCCTGGGCGGCGGCACCACTGGACTGTGACGGTGCGGAAGATGACTGATCGGGTGTGGACAGCACTGTTCGCTCACTTCTCTGTGGGTGGAGGGGAATTGCTTCTACCCTGCTAGGTTCGACACAAACGGTCAAGAGGTTTGAACATACGTGCAAGGAGTTAAAATGGCCCATCCAGACGATCCGTCCCTGTCGGACCGAACCAGTGACGCGCTCACGGCGGCCCACCTGTATTACATGCAGGACCTGACCATGGAGGCCATCGCGCGGGAACTGCACACCTCCCGCTCCTCGGTGTCCCGTCTGCTCAGCCAGGCCAGAACCAGCGGGTTGGTCGACATCCAGATCCGGTCCCCGCTCGACGCGACGAGCCGGGTGGAGAAGCTCATCCTGAACCGCTTCCAGGTCACCGCGCACGTCGTGCCGGTGCCCGACCACGCCAGCGACGTCGATCGGTTGGAGCGCGTGGCCCTCTCGGTTGCACGGATTCTCGGCGAGTTCTTCGACTCGAACATGATCATGGGCATCGCCTGGGGCTCCACGATGAATGCGGTCAGCCGCCACGTGACCCCTAAACGCACTCACAACGCACAGATCGTGCAGCTGAACGGCGCCGGCAACACACGCAGCACCGGCCTCGACTACGCCAACGAGATCCTGCAGCGGTTCAGCAACGCGTTCGGCGCCCGCCTGGAACAGTTCCCGGTTCCCACCTTCTTCGACGACCCGGCCACACGCACGGCGTACTGGCGGGAGCGCGGCTTGCGCCGGCTGTTGGAAATGCAGAGGAACATGGACGTCGCGCTCTTCAGCGTGGGTTCGCCCTTCTCCAACGTCCCCAGCCACGTCTACGTCGGAGGCTACCTGGACGACGACGAGCTCACCGCTCTTAGCGACGCCGGGGTCGTCGGCGACGTCGCGACAGTCTTCTACCGCGCGGACGGCTCGACCGATGGCATCCCGCTCAATGATCGCGGCACCGGCCCGGAACTGTCGGTGCTGCGCCGCACCCCCCGGCGCATCTGCGTCGTCTCGGGCCAGTCCAAGGTGGACAGTCTCCGCGGCGCGCTGGCCGCGAACCTGATCACCGACCTGTTCATCGACGAGAGCAGCGCCCGGGCACTGTGCGAGTGAGCAGACGGAGGCCCGCCGGCGGCCACTGAGGGTTCGTGGCGACCGGCGGGCCGATGGATCAATGCTTCTGCACGTACTTGACGGGAGCGGGCAGGCCGCGCGCCGCGCGCACGGACCGCGAGAGCCCCTCGATCGACTTGAGGGCGTCGAGAACGTCGTCTGCAGTGACCACGAACGGCATGTTGTGAATCGTCTCACCCGGCAGGGTTGACGCCGTGGCGATGGCCCTCAGCTCCTTCTCGTCGTCCAGGCTGAGACCGATCTCGGTCAGCGTGGTGGGCAATCCGACGAGAGTGGTGAACTCGATGAAGTCTTCCACCTCGGTCCGTGGCGCGCCCTCGAGGACCAGCTGGGTCAGCGAGCCGATGTTCACCTTCTGACCGTGGGTGAGACCGTGGGTCTGCGGGGCCGCGGTCAGGCCGTTGTGGATGGCGTGGGCGGCGGCCAGACCGCCCGACTCGAAACCGAGTCCGGACAGAAGCGTGTTCGCCTCCACCAGCTTCTCGAGAGCAGGTGTGACCAGGTTGTCACGCACGGCATCGAGGGCCGGAAGGGCGTTCTCCCAGATGACGTCCCACGACAACTTGGCCAGCGCGGTGCCGGTCTGGGTCGGCAGCCCCCCGGCCATCGTGGTCGCATGGGCAGCCGCCGTGGCCCGGGCTTCGAGCCAGGTCGCCAGCGCGTCGCCGACTCCGGCGATGAGGAACTCGACCGGCGCGTTGGCCACGATCTGGGTGTCGATCAGCACGAGGTCGGGGTTGCGCGGGAAGAAACGGTATTCGACAAACTCGCCCTCCTCCGTGTAGATCACCGAGAGCGCGGAGGTGGGAGCGTCGGTCGACGCCACGGTGGGCACGCTGACCCAACGAATTCCAGCCAGGAAGCCGGCGGCCTTAGCCGAGTCGATCGTGCTTCCGCCGCCCAAGCCGATGATCACGTCGGCCGTGGTTACGCGGATCTTCTCGACCAGCGCGTCGACCGCGGACGCAGTCGCAAAGCGGTCGAATTCGACCCGTTCGACGCGGAGGCCGGCAGCAGCGAAGCTCGCCGAGACCTGCTGCCCTGCGAAACCCCACACGACGTCATCAGCGACGATCAGGGGGGCGGAGCCGATCTGGGATACGAATTCGCCGAGGCGATCGATCGCTCCCTTGCCTTGGACGTAACGTCCGGGGCTCATGACTGTGCGGATTGAAGTGGTCATCGTGGAACTTCTTCCTGGTCGAACTGCGTCTACATCTTTGTGGGACGGTGGCGGTGAACCGGTCTTCCGGGGCACAGATTTCACATTACGCCCGCCGATTCGACCGACATCGGCTGCCCTGCAGCGGGCGACCGTGCGAGCGCACCCTCCGAGCGGTTTCCGGCACATCCGCCCAGTCTGATGTCACGGCTCAAAGATCGGATCTGACGCACAAACACGCGCTCTTGGCCAATTTTTTGAATGCTATTCAGGATTTACAGGAAATACGTCGCTGTTTCTGAAAGCCAGCGTTGCACATTTGTGCAGATCGGACGCCCGGGAGGGGCCGACACCGGCAGCTACGCCCGTGTCGGCTCCAGCAGGAGCGCGGCGGCGGATCGCGCCGCGCCGGCGCTGCCGGCGGCGACCGCGGCGAGTGCGGCATCCCGGCACTGGTCCACCGTCACGCCGCGTAGGAACTCGGCCACGCCGCCCAGGGCTCGCGGGGACATCGACAGGCTGGTCGCCCCGAGCCCCACCAGGATGGCGGCAAGCATCGGATCTGCCGCGGCCTCACCGCAGACCCCGACCGGCTTGCCGGCCGCCAGACCGGCCTGGCAGGCCTCCCGGATCATCCGCAAGACCGCCGGCTGCCAGGGGTCGTTGAGCAGGGCGAGCTCCCCCATCAGCCGATCGGCCGCCATGGTGTACTGGGCGAGGTCGTTGGTCCCCAGACTCGCGAAGTCCACCCGTTCGAGGATGGGGCCAGCCGTGATAGCGGCGGCGGGAGTCTCGATCATCACGCCCACGTTGTGCAGGCCGTGCGCGGCACAGCGGGCCGCGAAGTCCACGGACTCGTCGACGGTCGCGATCATCGGCGCCATGACGCCGACGTCGGCGTCTTCCGCGGCGGCCGCCGCTGCGATGGCCTGCAGCTGGGTGTCCAGCAGTTCCGGCCGCTGCCACGCTGTGCGATACCCCCGGATGCCCAGGGCAGGGTTGACTTCGTCGGCCGCCGTGACGAAGGCCAGCGGCTTGTCGGCTCCCGCATCCAGCGTTCGGATAGTGACCTTCTTCCCGGGGAATCCGGCGAACACCTGCCGGTACGCGGCGACCTGTTCGTCGAGTCCCGGAGCCTCGGCGTGGTCGAGGAAGCAGAATTCGGTGCGAAAGAGGCCGACACCCTCGGCGTTCGCCTCGATCGCGGCGGCAACGCTGTCAGGCGAAGCCACGTTCGCGAGGAGCTGCACGCGGTGCCCGTCCCTGGTCCTTCCCGTACCGTCGAAGGTGATCACCCGGCGGATCTGTTCCTCGGCTCGCAACACTTGGTCGTCGGTGGGGTCCACGACGATCTCACCGGTCGTGCCGTCAACGATCACCATGCTTCCCTCGGGCAGGTCCATCGCATCGCGGGCCGCCACCACGGCAGGCAAGCCAAGCGCCCGCGCGAGAATGGCCGTATGGGAGGTGGGCCCGCCCTCGACGGTGACGATCGCCCGACACACCGTGGGGTCGATCAGCGCCGTGTCGGCGGGGGCCAGGTCCCGGGCCACGAGCACATACGGCTCCACACGATCCGGCAGGCCCGGTGCCGGTCGGCCGAGCAACTCGGACACGATGCGGTTGCGCACGTCGTGCAGGTCCGAGACACGTTCGGCGAGGAGCCCACCCTGCTCCTTAAAAACCGCTGTGACCTCGCTCACAGCCGCCCAGACGGCACGCTCCGGAGTGTGGCCCCGCCCGGTCACTCGGGAAACGGCAGCATCGATCAGCCCGGGATCCGCCGCCATCAGCGCCGTTGCCTCCAGGATCCCACGCGCCGCTCCCGACACCCGGGCCGCCTTGTCCCGCAGGGCCAGGGCTACGGATGCCGCGGCGGCCACGATCCTCTCCGCGGCCGCCGCTCGCTCGCGCAGGGGGAGTGCGACTGCCGGCCCCGGCTCGTCCACCGGTTCCTGCATCCGCACGATCGGACCGACGGCGAAGCCGGGGCTCACGCCCAGAGGCCCGCTCGACGGCGCCCCGCCCTGCGGCCGCGCCTGCGACCGCGACGCGGAACGCGCCGGCCTGGGCGCGCGAGCGTGGGCGGCCGCGAGCTCGCCGAAGCCCTTCCCGACCAGTTCGCTCACGGCCTCGAGCGCCTCCACAGCCTGCCGCCCGGCCGCCGCGACGGAGATCGTGTCGCCCTTCCGGGCGCCGACGGTCAACAGGGCAGTCGGGCTGTTAGCCGGCACCGGGGGCCGGCCGGTGCGGAGGTTGGCGACCGTCACCGTCGCCTCAAAGGCGCTGATGGCGGTGACGAGCATCGAGACCGGTCTCGCGTGCAGGCCGTCGGGGTTCAGCAACGTCACCTCGATCGTGTGTTCCGCCGCCGGGCCGGAGTCGACCGGCAGGCCGGCCGGGTCCTCGTCGCCCAGGTGACTCTGCTTGGCGCGAAGAGCACCTCGGGCCTCACGTTCCACTTCGTCAAGGGTGGCGCCACCCGCCGCGCGCACCACTGCCGCCATCAGGCCCTCTACGAAGGGACCGCTGCTGAGCCGGACGGGCAGGTCGGGGTCGTCCGAGAACTCCAGCGCCATTTCCGCGCTCATCACAGCCGATCCCAGATCCATCATCACGAGCACGCCCTCGGGAGAGGAAACCTCGGCGATGGCCTCGGCGACTTTGGACGCGTCCGTTCCGATCACCCCTGCGCCGGCACCGGCTGCGATCGCGATGGCCGGGCCGTTGACCCCGACCATTTCCACTGCGAGGTCCACTGCTGCCTGCGCGAGCCGGGGGCTGTGCGATACCACTACGATTCCGATCACGATCTACTCCTTGTCGAGGATCTCGGCCAGAGCCTGGAAAAGCAGCGACGTCGACGCGGCTCCCGGGTCGATGTGGCCGATGCTGCGTTCCCCCAGGTAACTGGCCCTGCCCTTGCGGGCGATCAGGGGTGCGGTGGCATCCCGCCCCGCTTGTGCAGCGGAGTAGGCAGCACGGGCCGCCGAGGAGATATCGGAGAAAACGACGAGGTCGGCGTCGAACGCGTCGAGCGCGGGAGCGAGGACGTCGAACATGGTCTTATCCCCGGCCTCGGCCTTGCCGCGGGCAACGACGCCGCCCAGCCCTGCACGAAGCGCGGCCGCCAGGCCGGGCGCGTCCAGGGTGCTGACCGGTCCTGCCGAGGTACCGATCCGCAGGAAGAAGGTGCCGTACAGGGGGCCGCTGGCACCACCCACGGACGTCACCAGGGTCATGCCCACGCCCTTGAACAGTTCGTCGACGGCCACGACCGGTGAGGCCTGGATTTTCTCGAGGACCGCATCCATGCCGCGGGTCATGTTCGAGCCGTGGTCCGCGTCGCCGATGGCCGAATCCAGTTCGGTGAGGTAGGAGACCTGCTCGGTCACCAAGTCGCGAAAACGGGTGAGCCAGCCGGTGAGCTGGTCAAGGCTGATCGTGTCATTCGTCATGGTGCTAGATTCCCCAGCGCAGCCCGGCGGTGTTCACCGGCGCATCCCACAGATGAAGCAGGTCCTCGTCGGCCTTGAGGATCGTGACGGAGCAGCCCGCCATGTCCAGCGCGGTGATGTAGTTGCCCACGAGGGAGCGGGCAACCGTGATGCCGGCGGCGTCGAGGATCTTCCTGACTTCGGCATACATGACATAGAGCTCGATCAACGGGGTTCCGCCCAGCCCATTCACCATCACGATCGTCGGGGCGCCGGTGAAGTCCAGGTCGGCGAGGATCGGCTCGACGAGCAGACGGGCAACCTCGGCGGCCCCGGCCAGCGGCACCCGGCGGCGGCCCGGCTCCCCGTGAATGCCCACGCCGATCTCCATCTCGCCTTCGGCAAGTTCGAAGGTCGGTTTCCCGGCCGCGGGAACCGTGCAGCTGCTGAGGGCCACGCCCATGGAACGGCCGGACTCATTGACCTGGCGGGCCACCGCGGTGACGGCCGCGAGGTCGCGGCCTTCCTCGGCTGCCGCACCCGCGATCTTCTCGAGCAGGACAGTGGTTCCGACGCCCCGGCGGCCTGCGGTGAAGGTGGAATCCTCGACCGCGACGTCGTCGTTGACGACCACGACGGCAACCTCGATCCCGGTCTCAGCCGCGGCCAGTTCCGCGCCCATTTCGAAGTTCATCACGTCGCCCGTGTAGTTCTTGACGATGTGCAGCACGCCCGCTCCGCTGTCCACGACTTTCGTGGCCTCGAGCATCTGGTCGGGTGTCGGCGAGGTGAAGACCGCCCCGGCGCAGGCCGCGTCAAGCATTCCCACACCGACGAAACCGCCGTGGAGCGGCTCATGGCCGGTTCCCCCACCAGAGAGCAGGGCGACTTTGCCTGCTCTGGTCGGGTCTGTCCGGTAGATGATGCGGTTGACGTGGTCGACGCGAAGTTCCGGGTGTGCGGCCGCCACGCCGATGAGGGAATCGGCGAGAACCGTCTCCGGGGAATTGATTAGTTTCTTCATGTTGAGACCTCCAGGATTATCTTCATGTTTGCTCTCCGTTGAACTTTTCGAGCTGGATCCGCGAGACACTTTCCCTCGCGACTCAAAGAAATACAGAACGCAATTCGATAATGTCGAATATCCTCCAGAGAGTGGCCCAATGTCAACACGTCGCATGAAGACGCGTTGGTGACGCGGCATACTTAAGGAATCAACCGGAGGTGCAGCTGTGATTCAAGCCATCGATCGTGCGGCGAAAGTGCTGTCGACGTTGCAGGGCGCACGCCACCTCGGCATCACCGAACTCGCCACCGAACTCTGGTTGCCGGTCTCGACCGTGCACGGCATCGTCAAATCGCTGCAGGGCCACGGTCTTGTCGCGCAGGAGCCTGGCGGCACCCGGTACATGCTCGGCCCGGCCCTGCTCAAACTCTCGAATGTCTACCTCGACACGCTCGACGTGCGCGCGCGGGCCATGCGCTGGACCCTCGAACTCGCGCGCAGAACCGGACTGTCCACACGTCTGGGGGTGCAATTGTTCGACGAGGTCATCATCATTCACCACAACCAGCGGCCTGACGGCAGCCAGCAGATGCCCGAAACGGGCCTGTCCATCCCGGCCCACGCCTCGGCAATGGGCAAAGTCCTCCTCGCATACAGTCCGGAATACGCCTCCGGACTGCTGGGGAGGCCCCTGCGCAGTCTCACCGGCGCCACGATCACCGACCCGGCTCAGCTGGCCATCCAATTCGTGTCGATCGTGAGCGACGGCATCGCCACCGAAGAGGACGAGGCCGTGCTGGGCGAGTCGTCGATCGCGGCGCCCGTGGTCGACACCCGCGGCAATGTCATAGCCGCGGTCGCCGTTGTCGTACCGTCGAGCGAGTGGCCTCCCGACTCCAGCGTGCTGAACGGATTGCGTGAGACGGCCCGGAACATCTCCCGGGAACTCGGCGCCAGCACCTGGCCGCCGCGGGCCCTCCAACCGGCCGTCGCCGCGCATCCGCAGTCGTGAGCGCCCATCGCAGGCCGCACTCTCGAACGGGAATTTTTCTATGGCCGACGCGTTGGGATATAACTAGTAGTAGTTATATGAAACGTGCTCCGGGGTCGGTGTAAGTCCGAACCGGCGGTGAAAGTCCGCGACCCGTGCCGCTCCCAAAGCGGAACGGTTGAGCTGGTGAAATTCCAGCACCGACGGTTAAAGTCCGGATGAGAGGCGCACGAGTCGATGGACCATTCCGGTCGGTCGGCGGGTTTCGCAACCCACATGGTGTTCGCCGCACCGAAAACCCGGAGTTCGTTGCACCAACGGACAGGACGGGAATGACGGACCAAGCGGCGCTCGAGGCCACCATGCGGCGTGCGCTCGCGCTGGCCGCGAATGGGCCGGCCACAGGCCCGAACCCCCGCGTCGGCTGTGTTCTCCTCGACGATTCCGGGCAGGTCCTGGCCGAAGGCTGGCATCTCGGCGCCGGAACCCCCCACGCCGAGGTTGTCGCCCTGAGCCGGCTCGCCGCCGGCGCCGCCCGCGGTGCCACCGCCGTCGTCACCCTCGAACCCTGCAACCACACCGGCCGCACCGGCCCCTGCTCGCTCGCCCTGATCGACGCCGGCGTCCGCCGGGTCGTCTACGCCGTCGCCGACCCCGGCGTCGGCTCTTCGGGCGGGGCCGACCGGCTCCACGGCGCCGGAATCGACGTCACCGGCGGGCTGCTCGCCGACGAGGTCGAACCATTCCTCGCCGACTGGCTCGTCGCCGCCCGTCTCGGGCGCCCGTTCGTGACGCTCAAGTGGGCGTCGAGCCTCGACGGGCGCGCGGCGGCCGACGACGGGACCAGCCGCTGGATCACCGGACCGGAGGCCCGGCAGGACGTGCACCGGCGGCGCGCGGCAGCCGGCGCCATCCTCGTCGGCACCGGCACCGCGCTCGCCGACGACCCTGCCCTGACCGCCCGCGACGCCGCTGGAAAGCTTCTGCCCACGCAGCCGGTGCCGGTCGTGATCGGCACCCGCGGCATCCCCAACGACGCCGCCCTCCGCGCCCACCCGCATCCGCCCCTCTTCTTCGCCACCGACGATCTGCTGGCCGTGCTGCACGACCTGCACCGGCGCGGCATCCGTCACGCCTTCATCGAGGGTGGGCCCACTCTCGCCAGTGCGTTCGTCGCGGCCGGGCTGGTCGACGAGTACCTCGTGTACCTCGCGCCCACGCTGCTCGGCGGCGCCCGGCTCGCCCTGGGCGACATCGGGGTGGCCGGCATCACCGACCAGCGCCGCCTGGCCATCGACCATTACGACCGACTCGGCGACGACCTCCTCGTCGTCGCCCGGCCGAGATAGGACAATCATGTTCACCGGAATCATCGAGGAACTCGGCCAGGTCGAGAAGGTGGAGCGATCCACGGATGCCGCCCGCCTCACCATCCGCGGCCCTAGAGTCGTAGCCGACGCCGGCCACGGCGACTCGATCGCGGTCAACGGCGTCTGCCTCACCGTGGTGGAGCGGACCGGCGACACCTTCACCGCCGACGTGATGGCCCAGACCCTCCTCATGTCCACCCTCGATGCCGCCCGCGCCGGCAGCCCGGTCAACCTCGAGCGCGCCGCCCTCGTCGGCGACCGCCTGGGCGGCCACATCGTGCAGGGCCACATCGACGGCACCAGCACCCTGCTGGCCGTCACCCCCGGTGAGGCCTGGCGGGTGCTGCGGTTCAGCCTCTCCGCCGAACTCGCCCCGCTCGTGGTAGGCAAGGGCTCCATCGCCGTGGACGGCGTCTCGCTGACCGTCAGCAACATCAGCCCGGCGAGCGAACCGGACCAGTGGTTCGAAGTCTCTCTCATCCCCGAAACCCTCACCGTTACGACGCTGGGACAGCGCACGATCGGCGATCACGTCAACATCGAAACCGACATCCTGGCCCGCCACGTGGAGCGCATGCTCGCCCTGGCGGACGCCGGATCGAAAAGGAGCCACTCATGAGCCTCGCCGACATTCCTACCGCGCTGGATGCCCTCCGGCTCGGGAAACCGGTCATCGTCGCCGACGACGAGGGCCGTGAGAATGAGGGCGATGTGATCATCTCCGCCCAGATGGCCACGCAGGAGTGGATCGCCTGGACCGTGCGGTACTCCTCCGGCTTCATCTGCGCGCCGATGACCAACGACCTAGCCGACAAGCTCGATCTGCCGGTGATGGTGCCGAACAATGAGGACCCCCGCGGCACGAACTACACGGTGTCGGTCGACGCGGCCGACCGGCTCAGCACCGGGATCAGCGCGGCCGACCGCGCGCACACCCTGCGAGTGCTGGCCGATCCGGCCTCGACGCCGTCCAGCCTGCACCGGCCCGGCCACATCATGCCGCTGCGCGCGAGGGATGGCGGTGTGCGCGAGCGGGACGGCCACACGGAGGCGGCCGTCGACCTGATGAAACTGGCCGGCCTCGTACCGGTCGCCGGAATTTGCGAGATCGTCGCCGAAGACGGCGAGATGATGCGCCTGCCCGGGCTCCTCGCCCTCGGCGAGCGCGAGGGCGTGCTGGTGATCACCATCAAGGACCTGATCGCCTACCTGCAGGAGTTCCACACCGACACCGAGCTGCCCACAGTCAGCCCGATCCTCGAATCGCCGCGGGTGGACTTCGAAGTGGAGACCACGGTGCCCACCCGGCACGGCTACTTCCAGGTGCGCGCCTACCGGGACCGGATGACCGGCGCCGACCACGTGGCCATCGTCTCCGGCACCCCCGCCGACGGCGCGATCGTGCGGGTGCACTCCGAGTGTCTCACCGGTGAGGCGTTCGGCTCGCTCAAATGCGAGTGCGGGCCTCAACTGGATGCCGCCCTGGAGACCATTCAGGAGCTCGGCGGCGTCGTCGTCTACCTGCGCGGCCAGGAGGGCCGCGGCATCGGGCTGATCAACAAGCTGCGCGCCTACAAGCTGCAGGAGGACGGCCTGGACACCTTCGACGCCAACGTGGCGCTGGGCCTTCCCGCCGACTCCCGAGACTACGGCGCCGCCACGGCCATCCTGCACGACCTGGGCCTGTCCGCCGTGCGGCTGCTGACCAACAACCCGGAGAAGGTGCGCCAGCTCGAGGCGCACGGCATCACCGTGACCGAGCGAGTGCCGCTCGTCGTCGGCGTCGGCACGCACAATCAGGACTACCTGGCCGTCAAGCGCGACCGGATGGGCCACCACATCACAGAAGCAGACATGCTGAAAGGAATCGCACTATGAGCGGAGCAGGCTCCCCGGAGATCGAGATCGACGGAACCGGGCTGGACATCGTGATCGTCGCCGGACGCTGGCATGACGTGATCACCGACGGGCTGATCGCCGGTGCGACCCGGGTGCTCGAGGCATCCGGTGCCCGCTACTCGCTCGTGCGGGTTCCCGGCAGCTTCGAGCTGCCGGTTGCGTGCAAGGTGGCCCTCGACAACGGCGCCGACGCGGTTGTCGCGCTCGGCGTGATCATTCGTGGCGGCACCCCGCACTTCGAGTACGTGTCGTCGGCGGCAACGGATGGCCTCACCCGGGTGGCGCTGGACACCGGCAAGCCGGTGGGTTTCGGCGTGCTCACCCTCGACGACGAGCAGCAGGGCCTGGACCGGGCGGGCCTGCCCGGCTCGAAGGAGGACAAGGGCGAGGAGGCGGCCGCGGCGGCCATCGCGACCGCTCAGCTGCTGCAGAAGCTGCGCGAGTAAGACACGACCATAATGCGGCGGCATCCGTATCGTTTCCGGAGCGTGAGCCGAGGATTAGCGGAGCCGAGACTCCGGACGTAGCGTGCAAAGGCGGCTGTCACAAACGGCCGCCCTTCTCGACTTCCCGCACCTGTTCTCTCGACCGGAAACGAGACCACGGCGCTGCCGGCGTCGTTCGCCGTCTTCGGCGCGGCCATGGTGGCCCGCCCCATCGGCGCGCTGGTCTTCGGCCACTTCGGCGACAAGAGGGGCCGCAAGGCCACTCTCGTCGGGGCACTGCTGACCATGGGCATCGCGACCTTCCTGATCGGGGTGCTGCCCACCTACGCCATGATCGGCTGGCGCACGCCGGACCTGCTCGTGGTCCTGCGCCTCGCCCAGGGCTTCGCACTCGGCGGGGAGTGGTCCGGCGCCGCGCTGGTCGCGACCGAGAACGCCCCGGTCGGCAAGCGCGCCTGGTACGGCACGTTCCCGCAGGTCGGCGCCCCGCTCGGCTTCATCATCGCCAAGGGCCTGTTCCTGGCCATCGCACTGGCCCTGCCCGGTGATGACCCGACCCGCTGACGACCCGACCCGCCCCTCGGACGCGTTCCTCGAGTGGGCGTGGCGCATCCCGTTCCTCTTCTCCGCGGTGATGGTCGTCGTCGGCCTCTGGGTACGCCCGCGCCTGGTCGAATCCGACGCCTTCACGAAGGTCGTCGCCACCAAGCGTGTGGAGAAACTGCCGGTCGCGGCCGTGTTCCGGTCGCACTGGCGCCAGCTGATCCTCGGCACCTTCATCATGCTGGCCACTTACGTGCTGTTCTTCGGCGTGTTCACGTTGGCCTCCGGCCCCTGGGCTGACAGGCACGGGCGCCGCAAGACCCTGATCTTCGTGACCCTGGCGATCATCGGATTCGGCCTGCTCTTCGTGCCGCTGATGGGAATGACCTTCGGGCCGATGGGCGCGCTGCTGCCCGAATTGTTCCCGACCAGCGTGCGCTACACCGGCTCCGCTTTCGCGTACAACATGAGCTCGATCCTCGGGGCGGCGGTGGCTCCGTTCATCGCGATCTGGCTGTGGACCCTCGGCGAGGGCAGCCCGTTCTGGGTCGGCGTCTACCTCTCGGTGATGGCCGTGATCGCCCTGGTCGCCCTGCTGCTGAGCCGCGAGACCCGCGACATCGACATCGAGCACTGACCTGGCTCTCGGCCGGCTCTCGGCCAGCTCTCGACCAGCTCTCGACCACCGGTGGTCGAACCTGTCGAGACCCGGGTCAGTCGAGGAACAGGGTGCGCAGGCGCCGGGTCGTGAAGGCCAGGCCGAGCAGGATCATAGGTCTCGCCGGTGCGGGTCGAGACGGCGCCCAGCCTGCGCATGGTGGTGGACTTGCCGGCCCCGTTCGGGCCGAGCAGTCCGAAGGATTCGTCGGGCGCCACCTCGAAGGAGATGCCGTCCACGGCGGCGAAATCCTGGTGCCTCGTGACGAGATTCCGGGCCACGACGACGGGCTCCGACACGGTTCCCTGCTGGAGACCGCCGGGCCCATCCCAAGCGGGATGCGGTTAAGATCATTCAGTGAGTACCCCCAGCAACCCCCGTTCCGCCGCCCGCCCGCCCACCAGCACGGCCGGTCGCACGGCCGGTCGCGGTCGCCTCGGCCGGATGGGGCGCCGCGACGATGCCGGCGGACCCCGCGCGACGTTCAGCCAGTTGGTCCCGTATCTGCTCGAGCACAAGAAGGTGCTCGGCTTCGTCATCGTACTCAGCATCCTCGGCGCCCTCGCCAGCCTCGCCCAGCCGCTCCTGGTCAGCCAGGTCATCACCATCGTGCAGGAGGGTGACGCGCTCGGCAGCCTGGTGTGGGCGCTGGTCGCACTCGTCGTCATCTCCGCCCTGATCAGCGGCTACCAGCACTATCTGCTGCAGCGCACCGGTGAGGGCGTCGTGCTCTCCAGCCGCCGCAAACTGATCGAGCGGATGCTCCGCCTTCCGATCAGCGAATTCGACACCCGCCGCACCGGCGACCTGGTCTCCCGGGTGGGGTCGGACACCACGCTGCTGCGGGCCGTGCTCACCCAGGGTTTGGTCGAGGCGATCGGCGGGTCGCTCACGTTCGTCGGCGCGCTCATCGCCATGCTCGTGATCGATCCGGTGCTGCTCGGCCTGACGGTACTGGTGATCGCCGTGTCGGTGGTCACCGTCACACTGCTGTCGCAGCGCATCCGTGCCGCCAGCCTCGCCGCGCAGGCCAAGGTCGGCGACCTCGCCGCCAGTGTCGAGCGCGCCATCAGCGCGGTGCGCACCGTGCGTGCCTCGAACGCCACCGACCGGGAGATCGCCGCCGTCGAGGAGGACGCCAAGGGCGCCTGGCGGATGGGCATCCAGGTCGCGAGGATCTCGGCCCTCGTCGTGCCGATCGCCGGCATCGCCATGCAGGTGTCGTTCCTGGTCGTGCTGGGCGTGGGCGGCTTCCGCGTGGCCAGCGGCACCATCACGATCGCGGACCTGATCGCGTTCATCCTGTTCCTGTTTCTGATGATCGTGCCGCTCGGCCAGGCGTTCGGCGCGATCACCTCCGTGAACGCCGCGCTCGGCGCCCTCGGCCGCATCCAGGAGATCATCGACCTGCCCACCGAGGACCAGTTCGACCGCGACATCGCCCCTCTGGCCATCACGGTCGGCGCCGCCAACGAGTCCGTGCGGCCGGATGCCCCGGCGATCTCGTTCGAGAACGTGCAGTTCGGCTACCTGGTCGCCTCGGCAGCGACGGATGCCGCGGGTGCGGAGGCCGGGTCGCAGGCCGGGTCGCAGGCCGGTGCTGCCGGTGTCGGCCGTGTTGCCGGCGCCGCAGCCGGTGCGGGGACTATCGGCTCTGTTGCGGCCGCGTCGGCGGATTCCGCCGCTCTTTCCGGTGCCGGGCGTTCCGCTCACACGGCTTCCGATGCCGAGCTCGTCGCCGCCGAGAACGCGATGATCGAGACCGCCGTCGCGGCTCCGTTCGTGCTCGAGACCGCCATCGTGGTTCCGGCCGTGATGGAGGCCGTGCTGGCCGAACCCGACCTCGTCGAGGCAGATCTCGCGGCCGCTGACCGCTCCGCGGCCGCGGCCGACCGTGCTGCCGAGCAGGCGACCGAACGGGCGACCGAGCGCAGCGACGCCGACGCCGCCGGCAAGCCCCGCCCGGTGCTCCGCGGCGTCTCCTTCGACGCCCCGCGCGGCAAGCGCACCGCCCTGGTCGGCCCGTCCGGTGCCGGCAAGAGCACCATCCTGGCCCTGATCGAGCGCTTCTACGACCCGACCGGAGGCGTTGTGCGCATGGGGGGACTGGACATCCGCACCCTCGACCGCACCGCGCTGCGCTCGCAGATCGGCTACGTCGAACAGGACGCCCCCGTGCTGGCCGGTTCGCTGAGAGACAACCTGACCCTGTCCACGCCCGACGCCACCGACGAGGAGTGCATCGCCGTGCTGCACGCCGTGAACCTCTCCGAGGTGCTCGAGCGCGACCCGGCCGGGCTGGGCGCGGCGGTCGGCGAGTCCGGCGTGATGCTCTCCGGCGGCGAACGCCAGCGGCTGGCGATCGCGCGCGCCCTGCTGGCCGCGCCGCCCATCCTGCTGCTGGACGAGTCCACCTCGAGTCTCGACGGCGTCAACGAGCAGAAGATGCGGGCCGCGATCGACGCGGTCGCCGTGGACCGTACCCTGATCGTGATCGCGCACCGCTTGTCGACCGTGGTCGACTCCGACCAGATCGTGGTGCTCGACCACGGTCAGGTCATCGGCACCGGCACGCACTCCGAGCTGGTCGCCTCGACGCCGCTCTACCGCGAGCTCGCCAAGCACCAGCTACTCGTTTAGCCTGGACTGCCCGAACCAATTCGACGGAGAATTTAGTCGAAACCGCCAGTTTTGGGCCTGAAACACCCGATCTAGCCAAAATCTCCGTCGAATTCGTAAGGCGCATGTGGCCCTGTCAGCGCGCGGACAGCGGGTAGGTGGGCGGGTAACAGGGCGGGTAACAGGGCGGGTAACAGGGCGGGTAGTAGTGCGGCCGGGACCGCGGGCGGTCAGCGGCGCGCGAAGCGCAGGGTGACCAGTTGGAAGGGACGCAGCTCGAGCGTCAGCGCGGAGCCATCGGCGGCGAACGGAGCCCGCGGCGCGGTCAGGGGGCGTTCCAGCAGGTCGGTTTCGGTGGCATCCGTCGCGGCGAAGTGACGGATGACCCGCACCCGCACCCGCGACCCGTGCGCCTCGTAGAGCCGCACGATCAGATCCCCGCTGCGGTCCTCGGCCAGCTTGACCGCCTCGACCATGACGGCCGGGTGGTCGACCTCGATCAACGGATCCACGCGGGCCGCTCTCACCCCGGTCACCGAACAAAGCGGCAGGTTCAGTCGGTACCCCTCCGCGACCGCCTCGGGGATACCGGCGCCGGCCCGCAGCGACACGGATGCCCGGTGCACCGCCGGGCGCAGCCGCGCCCGCACGAACCGGTCGATGCGTTTCTCCACGAGTCCGCCGTCGTGTTGCACCGCACCTGCGACTTCCCGCCGGGCACCGCCGCCCGACTGGCAGCATCGTACGACCGCCCCCGGCCCCGCACGTCCGCCACTGCGGGCGCTCGTGAACCAATTCGACGGAGATTTTCGGATTTGAAGCGGTTCACACACCCGAAACAGCCCCACGGGAGCAAAATCTCCGTCGAATTCGTCAGGCAACGGATGCCGCAGTGCACGAGCGGCGCCGAGCTCCGCTACGCGTTTCGGAGGTTGTAGCGCACGCTCGCGAGCTCGGAGAGCAGCGCCGGCGGCACCCGGTCGCCGAACTTGGCGAAGTACTCCTCGGTGAGGTCGCACTCGGCCAGCCAGGAGGCCGGGTCGATCGCGAAGAGCTGCTCGACATCCGCGTCGGCCAGGTCCAGACCCTTCAGGTCGAGGCCACCCTGGACCGGGAGGTGTCCGATCGGGGTGTCCACGGCATCCGCGAAGCCTTCGACGCGGCGCACGATCCACTCGATCACGCGGGAGTTCTCGCCGAAACCGGGCCAGAGGAAGCTTCCGTCCGCGCCCTTGCGGAACCAGTTCACCTGGAAGATCTCCGGCGCCTTGCCGCCGAGACCACGGCCAACCTTGAGCCAGTGCGCCCAGTAGTCCGCCATGTTGTAGCCGCAAAAGGGGAGCATCGCGAACGGGTCGCGGCGCAACTCGCCGACGGTGCCCTCGGCGGCCGCGGTCTTCTCCGAGGAGATGGTCGCGCCCATGAACACGCCGTGCTTCCAGCTGCGGGCCTGGGCCACCAGCGGCACGTTCGTCGCGCGGCGTCCGCCGAAGAGGATGGCGTCGATCGGCACGCCGCCGAAGGCCTCCCAGTCGTCGGCGATCGACGGGCACTGCGCCGCAGCAACCGTGAAGCGGGAGTTGGGGTGGGCGGCCGGGCGGCCGGAGGCGGGCGTCCAATCCTTGCCCTCCCAGTCGATCAGGTGGCTGGGAGTGGTCTCGGTCAGACCCTCCCACCACACGTCGCCGTCGTCGCGCAGTGCGACGTTCGTGAAGATCGTGTTGCCCCAGACGGTGGCCACGGCGGTCGGGTTGGTGACCTCGCCGGTTCCGGGGGCCACACCGAAGAAGCCGGCCTCCGGGTTGATCGCGTACAGCCTCCCGTCGGGCCCGGGGCGCAGCCAGGCGATGTCGTCGCCAATGGTCTCGACCTTCCACCCGGGGATGGTCGGACGCAGCATCGACAGGTTCGTCTTGCCGCAGGCCGACGGGAACGCCGCGGCCAGGTGCGAGACGCCGCCCTCCGGGGAGGTGACCTTGATCAGGAGCATGTGCTCGGCCAGCCAGCCCTCGTCGCGGGCCATGACGGATGCGATCCGCAGCGCGAACGACTTCTTCGAGAGCAGCGCGTTGCCGCCGTAGCCCGAGCCGAAGGACCACACCTCGCGGGTCTCCGGGAACTGCACGATGTACTTGGTGTCGTTGCACGGCCAGGAGACGTCCCCACGGCGGCGCCCCTCGGCGTCGACCAGCGGGTAGCCCACGCTGTGCACGGTGTGCACCCAGGGGGCTCCGGCCTCGATCATGTGCAGCACCTTCTGGCCCATGCGCGTCATGATGCCCATGTTCAGCACCACGTAGGGCGAGTCGGTGATCTCCACGCCGAGCTGGGAGATGGGGCCGCCAAGCGGGCCCATCGAGAACGGCACGATGTACATCGTGCGCCCGCGCATGCTGCCCGCGAAGACTCCCTGCAGCTCGCCCCGCATCGCGTTCGGGTCGGCCCAGTTGTTGGTGGGGCCGGCATCGCCCGGGTCGACCGAGCAGATGAAGGTGCGGTCCTCGACGCGCGCCACGTCCGACGGGCTCGTGCGGGCCAGGTAGCTGTTGGGGCGCCACTCCGGGTTCAGGTGGATGAGCTTGCCCTCGGCTACGAGCTGTTTCGCGAGCACATCGGCTTCGCGCAACGATCCGTCGCACCAGACGACGGCGTCGGGCTGGGTCAGCCGGGCAATTTCGTCCACCCAGGCCTGAAGGTTGGGGTCGGTGGTGCCGGCGACGTAGCGGGACTCGCCCCCGCCGGTCTCAAGTCGGGAATTCGCGATTGTCATCTCCTGGCCTTTCGTGGTCAATCCGGCGTGAACCAGTGGTCTGCAGTCGTGGGGGGACGCAAATACGCCCGCTCTCTCCACAATGATCCACCGATGCCACCGGTGCCGGAAGTGCTCAGGTTAAGAACAGCGAATCTTTCGTTATCGTTAAGGAATGTCGACACGTGCCGCTGATCTGATCACCCTGGGACTCCGTGTCCGTCATTTCCGGGCCGAGCGCGGCTTCACGCTCGACCAGCTCGGCGAGCAGGTCGGCATGGCCGGGAGCCAGCTCTCCCTGATCGAGAACGGCCGCCGCTCCCCCAAGCTGTCGACGTTGCAGGACATTGCCACCGCCGTCGACGTGGAGCTCACCGACCTGCTCAAAAACGAAGCGCCGAACACGCGGGCCGCACTCGAGATCGAGCTGGAGCGCGCGCAGCGCAATCCGCTCTACGGCGCCCTCGGCCTGCCGCGGGTGAAGATGACCAAGGGCATGCCGATGGCGGCGCTCGAGTCCCTTCTCGGTCTGCACCGCGAACTCGCTCGCCGCGCCAGCGAAGCCATCGCCACGCCGGAAGAGGCCCGCCGCGCGAACACGGAACTGCGCGAACAGATGCGCGAACAAGATAATTTCATGCCCGACATCGAGCAGCTCGCCGAAGACCGAGTGCGGGCATCCGGGCATGTGTCGGGCGCCCTCACCCACCGGGAGGTCAGCGTGATGGCCGAGCAGCTCGGCTTCAACCTCATCTACGTCAATGACCTGCCCGGCTCGACCCGGTCGGTCACCGACCTGGTCAATCACCGCATCTACCTGCCGCCGGCGTCGATCCCCGGCGGTCACGGCTTGCGCTCGATGGCGCTGCAGGCCATGGGGCACCGGCTGCTCGGCCACGAGCGGCCGGGCAGCTACGCCGAGTTCCTCTGGCAGAGGCTGCAGATCAACTACTTCGCGGCCGCCTGCCTGATGCCGCAGGCGGCATCAGTCGCGTTCCTCTCCCACGCCAAGCGCGAACGCGAGCTCTCGGTCGAGGACTTCCGCGACGCCTTCGGGGTGACCCACGAGGCCGCGGCGCTACGACTGACGAACCTGGCCACCTCGCACCTGGACATGCCGCTGCACTTCCTGCGCGTCACCGGCGACGGCGCCCTGCAGAAGGGCTACGAGAACGACGACCTTCCCCTGCCGGCCGACGTGACCGGCTCGATCGAGGGCCAGTTCGTCTGCAAGCAGTGGAGCGCCCGCAGCGCCTTCACCCACACCAACCGCACCACCGAGTTCTACCAGTACACCGACACGCCGGCCGGCACCTTCTGGTGCGCCACCCAGACCGGGGCGACGGATGCCGGCGAGTTCTCGATCAGCGTCGGCGTGCCCTTCGTGCAGGCCAAGTGGTTCCGCGGCCGGGAGACCACGCAGCGGGCGGTGTCCCGCTGCCCGGACGAGTCCTGCTGTCGCCGCCCGGCCTCCGAGGTCTCCTCGCGCTGGGCCGGCAAGGCCTGGCCGAGCGCCCGGCTGCACGCGCACGTGCTGTCGCCGCTGCCCAGCGGCACCTTCCCCGGCGTCGACGACACCGAGGTCTACGAGTTCCTCGAGGCGCACGCCGCGGAGTAGTGGGGATCCTGGCACTGAGCCACTTACGTCGTCGGGTCATTCGTCGACGAAGACGACTTCGTCTCCGTCTCCGTCTCCGTCTCCGTCTCCGTCGAACGAATTCGACGGAGATTTTGCCAGAAACGGTCCCGAACGCTCCGAAACTGCTTCTTTTTGCGAGAATCTCCGTCGAATTGGTTCGATACCGGACACGGCGCTCCATCTGTGATGAACAGCGTACGCTCGGCGCGGACAGGAGACGACGGGCGGCTCGGCGCGGACAGGGCACGACGGAGCGGCCCGACGGGCGGCAGGGCGAGGGTCAGGGGCGGGCGGCGAACGCGGTGGCGGTGCCACGGGCGGTGAGGCTGACCCGGCTGCCCACGACGGTGCCCATCGTGCCGTGCTGCCTTACGTGCACCAGCGTCCCGGGGCTCTGCGTCCCTGGGCTCTGGGGGAAGCCGGACGCCGGGGCGCCCACGCAGAACAGGCGCACCGCCAGCTGCACCTCGGGCCCGTAGAAATCGACCGCTTCGACCTGGCCGGTACAGGAGGCGGCGGCATCCGACCCTCCGGACTCGCAGTGCTCGACCATGATCTGCTCCGGGCGCAGCATGATGCAGGCGTCGCCGCGCAGGCTGGTGGGGGCGACCGCGACTGTGCCCAGCGCGCAGGCGGCGAAACCGTCCGAGATGGTGGCCGGTAGCACGACCGCGTCGCCGAGGAACCGGGCCGTGAACAGGTCGACGGGGCGCCAGTAGACCTCGCGCGGCGGCCCGACCTGGCAGAGGTTGCCGTCGCGGAGCACCGCGAGCTGGTGGGCGAAGCTCATCGCCTCCGCCTGGTCGTGGGTGACGAGCACCGTGGTGATGCCGGCGCGCTCCAGCGTTTCGGCGACGATGTCGCGGGTTGCCGCCCGCAGTCCGGCATCGAGGGAGGAGAACGGTTCGTCGAGGAGCATCACCCGCGGCTGGCGGGCGAGGGCCCGCGCCAGGGCCACGCGCTGCTGCTGGCCGCCGGACAGTTCGTCGGGGCGGCGGGCGGCGAAGTCGGGCCTCAGCGACACCATCTCGAGCAGCTCGCTCACGGCGCGGGCGCGTTGCTTGCGGGTGCCGCCGCGGAGCGCCGGGCCGAGGCCGAACGCGATGTTCTGCCCCACGGTGAGGTGCGGGAACAGGGCGCCGTCCTGCGCGACGAAGCCGATCCCGCGCCGATGCGCGGCCACGGCCGCGCCCGGGGCGGCCACGGTTCGACCGAGCACGCTGATGGTGCCCGAGTCGGGCAGCTCGAAGCCGCTGATCAGGCGCAGCAGGGTGGTCTTGCCCGACCCGGACGAGCCGACCACGACCGTGCGGCTACCCTCCGGCACCGAGAGGGCGATGTCCTCGAGGATACGGGTGCTGCCGAAGCTCTTGTTGACCCCGGACAGTTCGACGGCGGCGGTCATGACACGCTCGTCAGCCGGGAGCGGGCGAACAGCAGGTAGGTGACCGGCAGGCTCAGCACGATCATCATCAGGGCGTAGGGCGCGGCGCCGACGTAGTTGATGTCGTTCACCTTCGACCAGAACTGGATCGCGAGGGTGCGGGTGCCGCTCGGGGCCAGCAGCAGCGTAGCGGTCAGCTCGGTGACGATGCCAAGGAACACGAGCGCCCCCGCGGCCAGGGCCGAGGGCGCGAAGAAGCGGGTGGTGACACTCAGGAACGCGGCGAACGGATGCTTGCCGAGCGACCGGGCCGCCTCCTCCAGTCCGACCGGAACCTGTGCGAGCCCGGCCCGGAGGTTCACCAGCGCGCGCGGCAGGAACATCAGCAAGTACGTCACGATCACCAGCACGGTGGTCTGGTAGAGCGGCTGCACGAAACGGATGCTGATGGTCACCAACGCGAGGGCCGTGACGATCCCAGGGAGGGAACTGGTGAGGTAGTTGACCGATTCGAGGCCGCGGGACAGCCGGCTCGGGTAGCGCACCGCGAGGAACGCGATCGGGAACGCGAGTACACAGGTGACCGCGGCGCCGACGAGGCCGTAGCCCACGGTCTGCAGCAGGGCCTGGACCAGCACGGCATCGGTCCACACGATTGCGCCGCCCTGGTAGAGCCAGCGGATGACGCTCCAGAACGGGACTCCGATCGCGAGTGCGAACAGCCCACCGAGGAACAGGTAGCCGACCGGCGTGAAGGCGCGGAGGGAGCGCCGCGGCGTGACCCGGGCCACACCCGAGCCAATGCGGGCGTACCGGGAACGTCCGCGGGCACCGGACTCCCCGATCAACAGGAACAGGCACAGCAGCACGAGAACGCCGGCGAGGGCGTTGGCCGCGGGGCCGTTGAACGTGGACCGGTACTGCTCCACGATGGCGGTGGTGAAGGTGTCAAAGCGGATCATCGCGAACGCGCCGTATTCGGAGAGCAGGTGCAGCCCTACCAGCAGGGCGCCGCCGAGGATCGGCAGCCGCAACTGGGGCAGGATGACGCGGAAGAAGACGCCCCAGGCACCGCTGCCGAGCGACTCTGCTGCCTCTTCGACCGTGGGGTCCAGCCGACGGAGCGCGGCGACGCAGGGCAGGTAGACCAACGGGAAGTACGACAGGGTGGCGATCAGAACCCCGGACCAGAGCCCGTTCAAGGAGGGTACGGCGCTTACCCAGCCGTAGCTGTTGACGAAGGCCGGCACCGCGAGCGGCGTCGCCAGGAGCACGGCGAACACCCGGTGGCCGCGCAGGGAGGTGCGGCCGACCAGCCACGCGGCGGCCACCCCGATCGCCGCGGTCAGCGGCACCGTGATCACGACCAGCCCGATCGTGTTCAGTAGCAGTTCGCCGACCCGCGGCCGGAACACGAGCGCCGAGAGGGTCGGCCAACCGGTCAGGATACCGGTGACGATGACGTAGCCCAGCGGCAGCAGCCCGAGCACGGACACGGTGACGGCGGCCGCCACGATGAATGGTGACGGTCGTTTGCCGACCCGGCCGGCGGCATCCGTGCGCCCCGCAAGCCCCGTTGCGCCGGTTTCGGCGACGGCTCCGCGACCGGTGTCCGACGGGTCGGGCGCCGGTTTCGCGGTCGGGGGGGCTGCAGGTATCACCAGTTTCAGCCTAGAGGAAACCGGCCTCGGTCATCAGATCGGTGACCTTGGTGCTGTTGAGTTTGGACGGGTCGATGACGGGGGCGTCGAGTTCGCGAAGCGGCACCATCGCGGGGTTCGCGTCGACCGCGTCGGAAACGGGGTACTCGAACGAGGTGCCGGTCTTCAGGATTTCCTGGCCGGCCTTGCCGGTGATGAAAGCGAGGAACGCCTGAGCGGCCACGGGGTTCGCGCTGGTCTCAAGCACTCCGCCGCCGGAGACGCTGACGAACGCACCGGGATCCTGGTTCTTGAAGTAGTGCATCTGGGTGCTGGAGCTGTTCTCGCCCGTACCGGCCTGGTCTGCGAACCAGTAGTAGTGGTAGATCACGCCGCCGGGGATCTCACCCGCGTTGACGGCCTTCATCACGGTGCTGTTGCCTTTATAGACGACCGCGTTCTCCTTCATGGCCGCGAGCCAGTCGCTCGTTGCGGCTTCGCCCTTGAGCTCGAGGAGCGCACTGACGATGGCTTGGAAGTCGGCGCCGGAGGGCGACGCGGCCCAGCGGCCGGCCCAGGCCGGGTCGGCGAGGTCGAGCAGCGAGGCCGGCAGTTCGCCCGCGCTGATCATGCTCGGGTTGTAGGCGAACACGGTCGAGCGGGCGGCAATGCCGGTCCAGGTGCCGGTGGACGGCTGGAACTGCTTGGGAACTTGGGCCAGCGTGGCGTCGTCGACCGGGGCGAACAGGCCGGCCTTGTCGACGAGGCTGATCGCAGGCGAGTTCTCGGTGAGGAACACGTCGGCCTTCGACGCGGCGCCTTCCTGCACGAGCTGGTTGCCGAGTTCCGAGTCGTCGCCGTTGCGGAGCGTGACGGTGACGCCGGTCTCCGCGGTGAATTCGTCGGCCCAGGCCTGGGTCAGTTCCTCGTGCTGGGCGTTGTAGACCGTGATCGAACCCGACGGGGTGGACGCGTCGGTAGCACCAGGACTGGATTCCTCAGGTGCGCTGCACCCGGTCACCCCGAGCAGGGCCACCGTTCCGATAGCGGTAAGCAGTGCCCAGCGGCGTGTCAAGATCATCGTGTTGCGTCCCTACTGTCGTGCGGGCATGACCCGCAGTGCTTTTAGGTAAGCCTACCCTAAAGAAATTGGCGTCGTCGGGGCCGCAGGGGAATACACAGGCTCGGCCCCGGTCAGCGGGGCGGCATCCGGATGGCGCCGTCGAGCCGGATGGTGTCGCCGTTAAGCATCGGGTTCTCGACGATGTGCCGCACGAGCGCGGCGAACGCGGCCGGGTTGCCGAGCCGGGAAGGGTGTGGAACCTGCGCCGCGAGGGACTCGCGCACGTTCTCGGGGAGCCCCTGAAGCAGCGGGGTGTCGAAGATGCCGGGCGCGATCGCCACCACCCGGATCAACGATCGGGCGAATTCGCGGGCGAGCGGCAGGGTCATCGCGGCGACGCCGCCCTTCGAGGCGGCATAGGCCGCCTGACCGATCTGCCCGTCGAAGGCTGCGACGGATGCCGTGTTCACGATCACACCGCGCTCCGGGACGGTGCCTGCCGTCTGGTCGATCGTGCCGGGAGTGCCGTCCGTGCCGTTCGTCCCGGGGGCTCCGTCCGTGCCGCCGACCGGGTCGGTAGCCTGCATGGCGGCCGCGGCCAGCCGGATCACGTTATACGTGCCGACGAGGTTGATGCGAATGACCCGGTCGAAGTCGTCCAGCGGCAGCGGGGCCCCGGTGCGGTCGACGGTGCGCTCGCCGGGGGCGATGCCGGCACAGTTGACCACGATGCGCAGCGGGGCGATCGCGGCGGCGGCGTCGACGGCGGCCTGCACGTCCTCGGTGCGGGTGACGTCACCCGGCACGAAACACGCCCGGCCGCCGATCACGACCGCCGCCTGCTCCCCTCTGGTGCCGGGCAGGTCGAGCAGCACGACCGCTGCCCCAGCGTGGGCTAGGGCGGTGGCGGTGGCCAGCCCGAGGCCGGAGGCGGCTCCGGTGACGAGGGCGGAGCATCCGTCGACGCGCATCTCAGAGCCGTTCGATGATGGTGGCGTTGGCCATGCCGCCGCCCTCGCACATGGTCTGCAGGCCCCAGCGGCCGCCGGTCAGTTCGAGGTGGTTGAGCAGGGTGCCGAGGAGCCGGGTGCCCGAGGAGCCGAGCGCGTGGCCGAGCGCGATGGCCCCGCCGCGCGGATTGAGCAGGGCCGGGTCGGCGCCGAGTTCGCGCAGCCAGACCAGCGGCACGGTGGCGAACGCCTCGTTGACCTCGTAGGCGTCGAGGTCGTCGATGCTGAGACCGGAGCGCTCCAGGATGCGCCGGGTCGCCGGGATCACGCCCGTGAGCATCAAGAGCGGGTCGCTTCCGGTCACCGCGAAGCTGTGGAACCGGGCGCGCGGGTTGAGGCCGAGCTGGGCGGCGCGTTTGGCGCTCATGATCAGAGCCGCGGAGGCGCCGTCGGTGAGCGGCGACGAGTTGCCGGCGGTGATGTGCCAGTCGAGTTTTGGGAAGCGGGCGGCGAGGGCGTCGGTGCGGAACGCCGGCGGCAGGGCGGCCAGGGAATCGAGGGTAGTGCCGGGGCGGATGGTCTCGTCGGCGGCCACGACCCGGCCGTCCCGCAGAGTCGTCGGCCGCAGTTCGCCGTCGAAATCGCCGCGTTCGGCGGCGGCCGCGGCGAGCCGGTGCGAGCGGGCGGCGAAGGCATCCAGTTCGCCGCGGCCCAGTTTCCACTTCTGGTTCATCAGCTCGGCCGAGACGCCCTGGTTGACGAGCCCGTCAGGGTAGCGGTCGCGCATCAGCGTGCCGTGCGGATTCGGGATCTGTACACTCTGCTGGTTCTGGTGGCTCTGCCCGCCTTGCTGGTTCAGCGGGCTCTGCCCGCCTTGCTGGTTCTGCGGGCTCTGCCCGCCTTGCTGGTTCTGCGGGCTCTGCCCGCCTTGCTGGTTCTGCGGGCTCTGCCCGCCTTGCTGGTTCTGCGGGCTCTGGGCCGTGCCGAGCGACGAGCCCAGCGGCACGCGGCTCATCGATTCGACGCCGCAGGCGATGACGATGTCGTAGCTGCCGGCCATCACGCCCTGCGCGGCGAACGTGGCCGCCTGCTGGCTGGATCCGCACTGCCGGTCGATGGTCGCGCCGGGCACCGAGTCGGGAAAACCCGCGCTGAGCAGGGCGGTGCGGGTCAGGTTGTAGCCCTGCTCGCCGACCTGGCTGACGCAGCCGCCGATCACGTCGTCGACGAGCGCGGGATCGAGCCCGTTGCGGGTGACCAGTTCGCTCAGCACCCCGGCCAGCAGGTCCGCGGGGTGCACGCCCGAGAGGGCGCCGCCCGGTTTGCCTCGACCCGACGCGGTGCGCACGACATCGACAATGACAGCCTCGTTGCTCATGACCTCAGCCTAGGCTTCTGGTGCCACCGCGGCGCGGAGCGGGGAGCGCGTGTGGGCTGCAGGCTGCAGGCTGCGGGCTGCGGGCTGCAGGCTGCGGGCTGCAGGCTGCGGGCTGCGGGCTGCGGGCTGCGGGCTGCGCGTGTGATTCGGGCTGCGCATCTGGTACGGGCTGCGCATCTGGTACGGGCTGCGCGTGTGATTCGGGCTGCGCATGGGGTACGGGCTGCGCATGGGGTACGGGCTGCGCATCTGGTACGGGCTGCGCATCTGGTACGGGCTGCGCGTGTGATTCGGGCTGCGCATGGGGTACGGGCTGCGCATGGGGTACGGGCTGCGCATGGGGTACGGGCTGCGCGTGGGGCTAACTCAGGAGATCCGGTGGGGAAGCCGTCGTCCGGCGGGTTCCGCCGCACTGGTCCGGGGGCTAACAGAACGCGGCCGACGTATCTCCTGAGTTGGCCACAAACGCGGCAGGACAGGGACGTGCGGGTGTGGCGTGCGGGTGTGGCGCGCGGGTGTGGCGCGCGGGTGTGGCGTGCGGCGGTGAGCCGTGCAGGTGCGGGTGTGACGTACGGATGTGGCGCGCGGGTGTGGCGCGCGGGTGTGGCGTGCGGCGGTGAGCCGTGCAGGTTCGGGTGTGGCAGGCGGGGCGTCAGCCCGAGAACGCCCACATCGCGACGGCGCTGGCGGCGGCCACGTTGAGGGAGTCGATGCCGTGCTTCATCGGGATCTGCACCACGGTGTCGGAGGCCGCCAATGCGTCCGGGGTGAGCCCCTCACCCTCCGCGCCGAGCAGCAGCGCCAGCCGCTCGTGCTCGTGCCCGGGGAAGTCGCGCAGGCTCACGGCATCCGTTGTCAGGGCGAGCGCGGCGAGGTGGAAACCGTGCCGAGTGAGCAGCGCGCGGGTACTCGGCCAGTCGCCGACGCGGGTCCAGGGCACCTGCAGCACGGTGCCCATCGAGACGCGGATGGCGCGACGGTAGAAGGGGTCGGAGCAGCGCGGTGTGACCAGGATCGCGTCGGCGCCGATGGCCCCGGCGGAGCGGAAGATCGCGCCGACGTTCGTGGGGTCGGACACATTCTCGAGGATCACGATGCGGCGGGCGCCGGCGAGTAGCGACTCCGGGTCGGGCAGCTCGGGCCGGTGCATCGAGGCGATCACGCCGCGGTGCAGCACGTAGCCGGTGAGCTCGGCGAGAAGCGCCCCCGGGCCGACGAAGACCGGCACGTCCTCGCCGACGAGGGCGCCGGCCTCCGGGGCGGTGTTGCCGAGTGTGAGCACCGACCGCGGCCGGTGTCCGGCGCGCAGGGCCCGCTCGAGAACCAATGCCGATTCGGCTATATACAGGCCGTGTTCGGTACCGCGCGCCTTTTTCAGTGCCACATCGGTGAGATGGGCGTAGTCCACAAGCCGCGGATCGCTGAGGTCGCTGATCTCGATGACGGGCATCCGATCAGTCTAATCGCGAGGCGGGGGCGGGTGGCGGGATGCGGGGCGCCTCGGGGCTAACTCAGGAGATCCGGGCGGCGGATGGCAGCCGGCACCCGGACCAGTGCGGCGATCCCACGGATGCCGCGGCGCGTCTCCGGAGTTAGCCGCACCTTTCATCCGCCCGTCGGGCACGGACAGCCTGGGTGCCCCGGCGCCCGAGTGGCCCCGCCGGCAGCGGATTCACGGCCCCCGGAGCACAGGCAACGGCTTCGGCCGGGCTACGATTTGCAGGAGTTATGTACCGGTAAGGGTTGCGCCCTGGGGCTAACTCAGGAGATCCGGGCGGGGGACGGCAGCCGGCACCCGGACCAGTGCGGCGATCCAACGGATGCGGCGGCGCATCTCCTGAGTTAGCCGCACCGCTCGACGTGTCGGCACGGTCCCGTGTGACCGGTCCTGGGTGATCGGTCCTGGCGGCACTGTGCTGTCGGCCGGGTCGTGTGATGGTGAGATCATGGCTGCGGATTCCTCCCGGCCAGGGGGGTGCCCGGCATCCGTCAGCAACCGGTCAGCGGCAGGAACATCCCCGCGGCCATCAACGTCATCGTCAGCGCCATACTCAGGTGCTGGGCCGACTCCAGTCGGAGCGTGGCCGGCTCGACCCCCGACCCGGTCGGGCGGCGCGCCGACCGCACGGCGCTGGCCGCGGGGGCAACGGATGCCGCAGCCAGCAGCACCACAAGCCAGGCCGGCAGCGTTCCGCCGTCGGTGATCGCCGGCGCGTGCCCGGCATGGGCGCCGTTTCCCACAGCGGTCCCGGCGGCAACGGGCGCAGCGGCAACGGGCGCAGCGGCAGCCGTGGCACTAGCCGTGGCACTGGTTCCGGCGCCAGCGCCGGCCACCGCGACCGAGCCAACCGAGCGGACCACCGCGACCGAGCCGACCGAAGCCGCCGTAGCCTCAGTCGACGCCGCCGGCAGCATCGCGACCCACATTACGGACATCAGTAGCAGCGATACGGCGTGATGCGCGGCGGGCATGCGGTGCCGCCGGTCAAGTAGGGACAGCAGCGCCGCCCCGACCAGGAGCCCCGCCCAGGAGCCCCGCCCAGGCCAAGGAGCCGAGCAGCTTCATGCCCGGCAGCACCATGTCGGAGCACGAGACGGTCATGACGACCATGGTGGGAGCCGCGACCAGGGCGCGGCCCGGCATCCGGAGCCCGGTGAGCGCACACGCCGCTCCCAGGCCGGACGCCGCGACGGCAGCGACCAGGCACACGGACACCCAGATCGCGGTCATTTCGGCTCACGATAGGCCGGTCTCCCCCGTGGGTCTTGCCTGTCAGCGCACGGATGCGCGCAGCGAGGCGACAGCGCTCCGTGTGGCTAACTCAGGAGATTCACCGCGGCGAAACCACCATCCCGCACCTGTGGCGCACGGGTCCGCACTGGCCCGTGCCGAATCGGCCGCCCCGATCCCGGAACTCCTGAGTTAGCCTCCGCGAACCCGGCATGACTTCTGCACGCTGGTGGGGGCGCCGGCCCGGGCCGCCGAAAGACCCGGACGGGGGCGCGATGCGGCCCCCCACAATTTGCAGGAGATATGCACGAGGAGGATTCGGACCCGAGGACCGGGAACCCTCGCGCGCGGGCGCGCCGTCACGGTGGTGTGGCCAACTCAGGAGACGCGCCGCACCACCCCCTCGCTCCCCGCACTGGTCCGGGCGACAGATGCCGCGCGGCACCCGAGTCTCCTGAGTTGGCCACACACACGCACACACGCACACACGCACACACACGCACGCACACTCCGAGTGCATAGCTCCTGGGGCGACCGCGGGCCCTGAACCACGAATGCGAGAATGGCACCGTGTCGACGTCAATGAGCGGGGTAACGGGATGAGCGAGCAGAGGAAGCCCAGCGGGCCCAGTGCCAACGGCCCGAACGGTGCGCCGCATTCGCAGACCCTGTCGCGCGGCATCCGCGTGCTCGAGATTCTCGCCGACGCCGACGAGGCCCTGACCATTGCCGACGTGGCCGCCGCCCTCGGCGTGCACCGCTCGATCGCCTACCGAATATTACGCACGTTGGAGGACCATGGGGTCGTGATCCGGGATGCCGCGGGCGCCGTACGCCTCGGCCCACGGATGGCCGCGCTCGCCCGCGGCGTCTCCCGCGGTCTGCAGGCCGCGGCGCTGCCCGAGCTGACGAGCGTCGCGAACGAGTTGGGGATGACAGCCTTCGTGACCGTGCTGGACCGGGCGGAGGTCGTCACTCTGGTCAGCGTGGAACCGCGGCAGGCGCACGCCACGGTCGCGCAGCGCCCCGGCACGCGGCATCCGCTCGGCCGGGGTGCACCCGGGATCGCCATCCAGTCCCTGCTCACGGCGACCCAGTGGGTGAACCTCGGCGAGGGAGCCCGCCGAGGCGAGGCCGCCGACGTGCGCGCACGCGGCTTCGCCACCAGTCATGACGAGGTCATTCCGGGGCTGGCCTCCGTGGCGGTGCCGCTGATCGTGCCCGGCGAGGCACCGGCGGCTCTGGCGGTCGTCTACCTCGGCACCGGGCAGAGTGACGCCGCGATCGGCGCGCGCCTTGTGACGGCCGCGGCCGTGATTGCAGCCGACCTGCGCTAATTGCCGCCACACCGGGCCAGACGCGGGCGCTTTGACCGGGCGCCGCCGACCGGGCGCCGGCAGCCGGCCCGGCGCACGGCGGCATCCGGACCACGAGACGGCGGCACCATCCAGGCCCCCCGGACGACCCCGTTCCTAGCCCTGTAGATAATATACGATCTGTGATACCGTTTCGAGATCGCACGATTCCAGCACCACACAGGGAAATACAAAGGGGTATTCCATGGCATTGACGACCGACCGAGCGAGCGCCGCGAAAGCGACCGCCGCGAAACGACACGAGGAACGCCGGGTCCTCGCAGGCACCATGGTGGGCACCACCATCGAGTGGTACGACTTCTTCATCTACGCGCAGGCCGCCGGCCTCGTGCTGGCCGGGCTGTACTTCGCCCCGCTCGCCAACGACAACGCCGGTCTGGCGCAGCTCGTGGCCTGGGCCTCCCTCGGCATCAGCTTCCTCTTCCGCCCGCTGGGCGCGGTCGTGGCCGGCCACCTCGGTGACCGCCTCGGCCGCAAGGCCATGCTCGTGCTGACCCTCGTCATCATGGGCGCGGCCACGGCACTGATCGGCCTCCTGCCGACCTTCGAGCAGATCGGCGTCTGGGCGCCGATCCTGCTGATCGTGCTGCGCATCCTGCAGGGCTTCTCGGCCGGCGGGGAATGGGGCGGTGCCGCCCTGATGTCGGTTGAGCACGCCCCGGTCAACAAGCGCGGATTCTTCGGCGCGTACCCGCAGATCGGCGTGCCGACCGGGCTCATCCTCGCCACCGGCGTCATGCTCCTGGTGACCAGCACGATGAGCGAGGAGGCCTTCCTCGCCTGGGGCTGGCGCATCCCGTTCCTCGTCTCGGTGCTGCTTATCGTGGTCGGCTTCATCATTCGCCGCTCGGTCGACGAGAGCCCCGTCTTCAAGGAGATGCAGGATCGCAAGAAGGAATCGGCCGCCCCCCTCCGCCAGCTCTTCCGCGGCCACTGGCGCCAGGTCATCCTGACCGCCCTGATCTTCATCGCCAACAACGCCGCCGGCTACCTGTTGATCGCGTTCTTCTCCTCCTACGCCACCAAGCCGGTCGAGGCCGGCGGCCTGGGCATGGAACGCTCCCCCGTGCTGCTGGCCAGCACCATCGCCGCCGCGTTCTGGCTCGCGTCGACGATGATCGGCGGCATCCTCTCCGACAAGATCGGGCGCATCCGCACGTTCCAGTTCGGCTACGCCTGGCTGTTCCTCTGGGCCATCCCGATGTTCCTGCTGATCGACACCGGCGAGATCCTCTGGTTCACGGTGGCGCTCGTCGTGCTGGCCAGCGGGCTCGGCTTCTCGTACGGTCCACAGGCGGCGCTCTACGCGGAGATGTTCCCGGCTCAGGTACGCTACTCGGGCGTGTCCATCGGCTACGCCATGGGTGCCATCCTCGGTGGGGCGTTCGCTCCCCTGATCGCGCAGCTGCTGCTGGACGAGACCGCCTGGTCACCGTCGATCGGCATCTACATCATGGTGCTGGCCACGATCTCCTTCGTCGCGGTCTCCGTGGTGAAGGAAACCCGTGGAGTCCCGCTCGGCATTTCCCAGCACGACTAGAAAGCCGCAAAACATGCCGAACTCGACCTCCGTGGGCGCCGCCGACGTCACCGCAAGCAACAGCGCAAGCACCAGCGCGACCGGCAGCGCAAGCAACAGCGCGGGTATCAGCGTCACCGCCACCACCGATCTCGCCACACCGGGCAAGATCATTGCGGTGCACCTCAACTACCCGAGCCGGGCCGCCCAGCGCGGCCGCACGCCGGAGCAGCCGTCGTACTTCCTCAAGCCGGCGTCGTCGCGGAGTTCCAGCGGCACGCCGGTGGAACGGCCCGACGGATGCGAGCTGCTGGTGTTCGAGGGCGAGATCGCGCTGGTGATCGGGCGCCGCACCCGCGGCGTCTCGCCCGAGGAGGGCTGGGCGGCGGTCTCGCACGTGACCTGTGCCAACGACTTCGGCGTGTACGACCTGCGCTACGCCGACAAGGGCTCGAACCTGCGCTCGAAGGGCGCCGACGGCTTCACCCCCGTCGGGCCGACACTGCTGCCGGCGGCCGGCCTCGACCCGGCAGCGCTGCGCATCCGCACCTGGGTCAACGGCACGCTCGTACAGGAGGACACGACCGCCGACCTGCTCTTCGGGTTCGGCCGGCTCGTCGCCGACCTCTCGCAGCTGCTCACGCTCGAGCCCGGCGACCTGATCCTCACCGGCACGCCGGCCGGATCGTCGGTCGTCGTGCCCGGCGACATCGTCGAGGTCGAAGTGGATGCCCCAGGAGCCCCGGGCGCACCCCGCACCGGCCGCCTCGTCAGCCCGATTCGGCAGGGCACGGTGCCGTTCGGCGCGTTCGGGGCCGGCCCGCGGGTCGACGATCTGCAGCGCACCGAGGCGTGGGGTTCGGCGGAGGCGGCCGGGCTCGCACCGACATCCGTCACCGCACCCACAGCGGAGCAGACGCCCCCGCCGTTCGCCCTCACCCCCGAGCTGAAGGCCCGGATCAACAGTGTGGGCACCGCCACCCTCAGCGCCCAGTTGCGCAAGCGCGGGCTCAACTCGGTGTCGATCGACGGCCTCGGCTCGACCCGGCCGGGCGCCCGTCTCGTCGGCCGGGCCCGCACACTCCGGTACATTCCGGCGCGGGAGGACCTGTTCGAGTCGCACGGCGGCGGCTACAACGCCCAGAAGCGCGCCTTCGACTCGCTCGGACAGGGCGACGTGCTCGTGATCGAGGCCCGCGGCGAGCGCGGCACGGGCACGGTCGGCGACATCCTCGCCCTGCGCGCCCAGATGCGCGGCGCGGCCGGCATCGTGACGGATGGCGGTGTGCGCGATCTCGCGGCCGTCACCGCCCTGGAGATCCCGACCTACCACGCCGGACCGCACCCTGCCGTGCTCGGACGCCGGCACGTGCCGTGGGACACGGACCTGACCGTGGCCTGCGGCGGGGCATCCGTGCAGCCCGGCGACGTGATCGTCGGGGACGCCGACGGGCTGATCGTGATCCCGCCGCACCTGGTTGAGGAGGTGGTCGCCGCAGCCATCGTGCAGGAGCGCGAGGAGACCTTCATCGCCGCCATGGTCACGGCCGGGCACGGCGTCGACGGGCTCTACCCGATGAACGCCGAGTGGAAGGCCCGTTATCGGGTCTGGCTGGAGGAGCAGGCATGACGGCCTCGGTCTCGACAGGATCGACTGGATCGACAGGCTCGGCGGGCTCGACTGGCGTTGCGACTGGCTCGACCACCGGCGGCTCGACCACCGGCGCGGAGGCGTCGCTGAGCAAGGCGCAGCTCGCCCACCGGTGGATCCGGGCCCGCATCTCCGACGGCAGCTTCAGCCCGGGCTACCGCCTGGTGCTCGGGCAGATCGCCCGGGAGATCGGTGTCAGCACCGTGCCGGTGCGGGAGGCCATCCGCCTGCTGGAGGCAGAGGGTCTGGTCACGTTCGAGCGCAACGTCGGCGCCCAGGTGGCCATGCTCGACGTCACCGAGTACACCCACACGATGCAGACGCTGGCCCTCGTCGAGGGCTACGCCACCGCCCTGTCGGCGCCGCGGCTCGACCCGGAGACGCTGCTGCGCGCCCGGGAGATCAACCTGGAGATGGACGAGTGCCTGCACCACTTCGACCCGGTGCGTTTCACCAGCCTGAACCGCGAGTTCCACTCGGCCCTGTTCGAGGCCTGCAGCAATGCGCATATCCTCGACCTGGTGCAGCGGGGCTGGAGCCGGCTCGGCACCCTTCGCGAATCCACGTTCAGCTTCGTGCCCGGTCGGGCGCACGAGTCCGTCGCCGAGCACACCGCGCTGCTCGACCTGATCAAGGACGGCGCCGATCCCCTGCAGATCGAACTGGCCGCGCGCGACCACCGGCTCGGCACCCTGAACGCCTTCCTCGCCCAGCAGCACACCGCCCCCACCGCCTCCACCCCCTGACAGCCAATCCCGCAACTGTTCCCGTAGCGGACGACTGTTGCCCGCACACCGGGAACATTCGTCCGATTCGGCAACAGTCGCGGACGCATCCGTTGCCCTCGAAAGGAAGAACAATGAAGTTCCGCACCGACCCGAGTCAGATCACAGGCTCTATCGCGCCCCTGATGAGCCCGTTCACGGCCGACGGCGCCGTCGACCACGCCGGCCTCACCAACCTCGTGAACTGGCAGCTCGCCTCCGGCACGCACGGGATCTCGCTCGGCGGCTCCACCGGCGAGCCGAGCTCGCAGACCATCATCGAACGTGCCAGCGCGATCCGCACCGTGGCCGCCGCGGTCGGCGACCGGGTGCCGTTCATGCCCGGCACCGGCTCGGCCAAGCTCGACGAGACCCTCGAGCTCACCGCCGCGGCCCAGGACGCCGGCGTCGACGCCGCCCTGATCATCACCCCCTACTACGCCCGCCCCACCCAGGAAGCCCTCTACTTCTGGTACAAGACCGTGGCCGAGGAATTTCCGGACCTGCCCATCGTCGCCTACAACGTGCCCAGCCGCACCGCCGTGGACATCGCACCGGAGACCATCGCCCGCCTCTACCGCGATTTCGACAACTTCGTCGGCGTCAAGGAGACCACCAAGGACTTCGAGCACTTCTCCCGGGTGCTGCAGCTCTGCGGCCCCGAACTGCTGGTCTGGAGCGGCATCGAACTGCTCTGCCTGCCTCTGCTGGCCCTCGGCGGCGTGGGATACATCAGCGCCACGAGCAACATCGCCCCGGTCGCGCACGTCGAGATGTACAACGCGTGGATGGCCGGCGACATCGAGACGGCCCGGCGCATCCACTACGGCCTGCACCCACTCGTCGACCTGCTTTTCGTCGAGACGAACCCGGCCCCGGGCAAATGGGTGCTCGAGCAGCGCGGCCTGATCGAGAGCGGCTTCGTGCGCCCGCCGCTGATCACCCCGACGGATGCGGGCATCGCCAAAATGCAGGCGCTCCTGGCCGCCGGCGAGCAGTACCTCTCCCCCGTCGACGGCTTCACTGTCGCCGGCTTCACCCCGAAAGCAGCCTGAGCCATGACCGACACCACCATGACCGAGACCACCGTGACCGACACCACCACCACGAGAACCCGCGCGCAGCATGTGCCCGAGAACCTGCCGACCCGCATCCAGCACTTCATCGGCGGCCGGTTCGTCGACAGCGTCTCCGGCGCGACCTTCAACGTGCTCGACCCGGTGTCGAACCAGACCTACGCCACCGCCGCAGCCGGCCAGAAGGAAGACGTGGACCTCGCCGTCGCCGCCGCGACCGACGCCTTCGTGGCCGGGCCGTGGCCGAGGATGAAGCCGCGCGAACGCTCCCGCATCCTGAACAAGATCGCCGACGCCGTCGAGGCCCAGGATGCCCGCCTCGCCGAACTCGAGACGTTCGACACCGGCCTGCCGATCACCCAGGCCCTCGGCCAGGCCAAGCGGGCGGCCGAGAACTTCCGCTTCTTCGCCGACCTGATCGTGGCGCAGACCGACGACACCTACCAGGTGCCAGGCAGCCAGATCAACTACGTCTTCCGCAAACCGGTCGGCGTGGCCGGGCTGATCACCCCGTGGAACACCCCGTTCATGCTGGAGAGCTGGAAGCTCGCCCCCGCACTGGCCGCCGGCTGCACGGTCGTGCTCAAGCCGGCCGAGTTCACGCCGCTGTCGGCGAGCCTGTGGGCGGAGATCTTCCGCTCCGCCGGGCTGCCCGACGGGGTCTTCAACCTGGTCAACGGGCTGGGTGAGGAGGCCGGGGACGCGCTGGTCAAGCATCCGGATGTCCCCCTCATCTCGTTCACGGGCGAGACCACCACGGGCCAGACCATCTACCGCAACTGCGCCGCGAACCTCAAGGGCATGTCGATGGAGCTCGGCGGCAAGTCCCCCGCCGTGGTCTTCGCCGACGCCGACCTCGAGGCCGCGCTCGACTCGACCCTGTTCGGGGTGTTCTCGCTCAACGGCGAGCGCTGCACCGCCAGCAGCCGCATCCTGGTGGAACGCCCGATCTACGACGACTTCTGCGCCCGCTATGCGGCCCGGGCACAGAACATCGTCGTCGGCGACCCACACGACCCTGCCACCGAGGTCGGCGCGCTCGTGCACCCCGAGCACTACGCCAAGGTGATGAGCTACGTCGAGATCGGCAAGAGCGAGGGCCGCCTGCTCGCCGGCGGCGGCCGCCCCCAGAACCTGCCAGAGGGCAACTACGTGTCCCCGACCGTGTTCGCGGATGTCGCCCCGACGGCCCGCATCTTCCAGGAGGAGATCTTCGGACCGGTCGTGGCGATCACGCCGTTCGACACCGACGAAGAAGCCCTCGAGCTGGCCAACGGCGTCAAGTATGGCCTGGCCGCATACATCTGGACCAGCAACCTCACCCGGGCGCACACCTTCGCGCAGTCGATCGAGGCGGGCATGGTCTGGCTCAACTCACACAACGTGCGGGACCTGCGCACCCCGTTCGGAGGGGTCAAGGCCTCGGGCCTCGGCCACGAGGGCGGCTACCGCTCGATCGACTTCTACACCGAGCAGCAGGCCGTGCACGTTTCCCTCGGGCCTGTGCACACCGCCCGCTTCGGCGCCCACTGATCTCGGGTCCCCGGTCCCGGGTCCCGACACGCTCGACCACCGACACGCTCGACCACCGCGACATCTCAATGAGGAGGATTCCATGACCACCACCCCCATCCCCACGCCGACCGCGACCCCGCCGGACATCCTGCGCTGCGCCTACATGGACATCGTCGTCACCGACCTGGCCCGTTCGCGCGCGTTCTACGTCGACGTGCTCGGCCTCGTCGTGACCGAGGAGAGCGACACCGAGATCTACCTGCGCAGCTTCGAGGAGTTCATCCACCACAACCTGGTGCTGCGCCAGGGCCCGGTCGCCGCAGTCGCCGCGATGGCCTTCCGGGTGCGCGCCCCCGAAGACGTGGGTCTGGCCGAGGCCTGGTATCAGGAGCTCGGCTGCCGCACCGAACGCCGCATCAACGGGTTCGTGAAGGGTGTCGGTGACTCCGTGCGCGTCGAAGACCCGCTCGGCTTCCCCTACGAGTTCTTCTACTCGGTCGACCACGTCGAACGCCTGGCCTGGCGCTACGACTTGCAGGGTCCCGGCGCCCTCGTGCGCCTGGACCACTTCAACCAGGTCACCCCCGACGTGGGACTCGGCCGCGGCTACCTCGAGGACCTCGGCTTCCGCGTCACCGAGGACATCCAGGACGAAGACGGCGTCACCTACGCTGCCTGGATGCGCCGCAAGGACACCGTGCACGACACCGCCCTGACCGGCGGCGACGGCCCGCGGATGCACCACATCGCCTTCTCCACGCACGAGAAGCACAACATCATCTACATCTGCGACAAGCTCGGCGCCCTGCGGATGTCGGACGTCATCGAGCGCGGCCCCGGCCGCCACGGCGTCTCGAACGCGTTCTACCTCTACCTGCGCGACCCCGACGGCCACCGGGTCGAGATCTACACCCAGGACTACTACACCGGCGACCCCGACAACCCCGTCGTCACCTGGGACGTGCACGACAATCAGCGCCGCGACTGGTGGGGCAACGCGGTCGTGCCGAGCTGGTACACGGATGCCTCACTGGTGCTCGATCTGGACGGCAACCCCCAGCCGGTCATGGCCCGCACCGAGTCCAGCGAGATGGCCGTCACGGTCGGCGCCGACGGGTTCTCGTACACCCGCAAGAACGACGTGGAGCACGGCTTCAAGCTCGGCAATACGCTCTGACACTCACGTGCGGGTGGTGTCAGGCCGTACGCAGTTCCCCGCGCAGGATCGACTCGCCGGAGTGCTGCGGGTCGCCGTCGTCGGGTTCCGCGGAGACGTCGACCAGCGGGTACTGCGACAGGTCGACGCCGTCGGGGATGGCGAAGCGCCCGGACTCACCGTCGAGCAGTCCGATGCTGATCAGCCCGGACGCATCCGCCTTGATCAGCCACACCTCGCGCAGATCGGTGTCGGCGCTCACCCCGGTGACGTCGAGCACGACCTCCCGGTGGCCGTCGGCCGTCTTCGCGACGTAGGCGCTGCCGGCGGCGTCCCAGCCGGGGTACGGGTCCAGCTGGGCCTCGGCGAGTAGCACCGGCGCGGGTTCCTGCTGCTGTGCGGGCTGCCACCAGATGCCGCCGCCGAGGCCGCCGAGCAGTCCGGCGATGCCGGCGGCCACGGCCATCGGCATCCAGTTGCGGCGTCGTGGGAGGGGGCGCAGGGCGGAGCCGATGTCGGTGACCGTGGCGGACGGGGTCTCGACAGGCTCGACCACCGGTGCAGGGGTCTCGACAGGCTCGACCGTTGTAGGGGGCTGGTCCGCTGCCTCGTAGCCGCTGCGCCCAGGGGTGGCGGCCACGGCGTCGGACAGGCCGAGGGCGGCGTGGATACCGGCCCAGACTCGATCGCCGGGCTCCACGAGTTGCACACTGCGCGCGGACCGGCCGACGTGGGCGGTGTGCTGCAGGGCGATGAGTTCCAAGGAGCACTCGGGGCATTCCGACAGGTGCTGGCGTTCGGGTTCGGTGAGGTCGAACTCTGTCATTGCGATGAGAGCGAGGTTTTCCCGGTCAATGTGTGTCATCGTTCGCCTCCAATCTGGTGCGCAGTCTCGAAAGACTTCGGCGGATGTGACTCTTAACGGTGCCGAGCGGCAGTCCGAGGTTATCGGCGATTTGGGTGTGCGTGAGATCGTCGTAGAAGGCCAGCTGCATCACCTGCTGAGGAACGGGTCCGAGCCGGCGAAGTTCGTCGCTCATTAGCACACGATCCGCGATGTCGGCGGATTCGTCGGTCTGGCTGAGCGCGGTGTCGACGAGGACAGCCTCCTCGACCCGCCGCCGTCGTGAGCGGGCCTCGTGGGCATCCGCGACGGTGTGCCGAGTGATCCCGACGAGCCAGGCCGGCAGAGGCGACCGCGACGCATCAAATCCGTCCCGCCCGCGCCAGGCGGCGATGAAGACCTTCTGGGTGACGTCTTCGGCTTCGCCGGGATCGCCGAGCGAACGAACGGCGATCGTGTAGACGAGGGATGACCAGCGGGCGTAGGCCTCGGCGAGCGCACGTTCGTCTCCCGCCCGAAACGCGAGAACGAGCTGGGCGTGGTCGTCTTCGTCGGTGAGTGCCGTCACGTCGTATCGGTTTCCCCCGGTTGGTGAGCGCATCGGGAGGTCGTACATGTCAGACTCCGCCGGAGAGCAAGCCTCGACCACCGTGATGACCAGCATAGCCACCCCTCTGCGTCATGGTGCCTGGGTCATGCGATTGGACTCGCCGAGACGATTACGTTGGACAGATAGGTGCGGGCGTCGTAGTCGAATTCGCCGCCGCAGGTCACAAGGGTGAGCCGGTTGGGACCGGACCGGTCGAAGATCGAGTCCCAAGGCACATCCTGTTTGGCCACGGTTTGAACGGATTCCACGGAATAGCGACGCTCCTGACCGTCGTCGGTGGTCACCACGATCTCGGTGCCCGCACGCGCCGAGGCGAGCTGGGCGAACGGTCCGATGTCGTAAATCAGGGAGTCGACGTGGGCGGCGATCACGGTCGCGCCGGTGGTGCTGGCCGGTGACGGTCCAAAGCGATACCAGGCGGCGAGCGAGGGGTCTTTTGGCAGCTCCATCGCCCCGTCGTCGGCCAGACCGACGGACTCGATGGCCATGTCGATTCCGAGGGAGTCGACTCGGATGGTCTGGGGCGGCCGGGCCTGCGGGGTCTGGTTCTGATCCAGCGAGGAACTGACGGTCGGCACGTCGACCTCGGCGACGGGCAGCGGGGCCGACGGCGTCGGAGTCGGCGCTGCGTTCGTCGGGGAAACGTAGGCCGTGGGCGATGATGTGCTCGGGGCGCTGCTGCAGCCCGTGAGCAGGGCAAGAGCCACAGCGAGCACTGTGAAAGTGCCCACTGTGGCTCTCATTGTGGATCTCCCTTTCTGACTGGCGTGACTAGCGGCGAGCCGCGGACAGGCGACGCATACCGACGACGGCGGCGGCGACCAGACCCATCAGCACGGCGGCGAAGCCACCGACCATGAGCCCCATGGAGTCGTCCGCCTGGTTGGTGGCGACGAGACCGGCCTCACCGGCGGGGATGCTGTCCGGGTTGGAGTGAAGCCCGTCGATGGTCTGAACGGCCAGGGCCAGGTTCTTGTCGGTCAGGCTGCCCCACGCGTAGACGATCGTGTTCGTGCCCTCTGCGACGTTGACGTCTGCCGGGCCGATCACCGGGTCAGTCGTTCCGGTTGCGGCGACGGCGGCCGAGATGGTGCCGGCCGGCAACGTGAGCACGGATTCCTTCGGGTTCATTAGGGCGGTGATCGCGACGGCTCCGTTGGCGAGAACATCGACCGCGGGGGCTGCTGCCACGTGGCGAACCGTCAGGCGGCCCTCCCCGGCGGCGAGCTGCGAGATGTCGTTGGTGAACAGCGACGCCGTGGGCTTGCCGGCCTCGTCGAGGTGCGCGGCGGCGGTGTAGTTCTTGCCGGCTTCGAGCGGGAGGTCGACCGGGCCGATGGCAGGTGCGCTGGCATCCGCTGCGTCCGACGCGGTGATGGCCACCTTGTAGGTGCCGGGTGCGAGGTCGAGCGGACCGGCGAGGTCGCCCGGCTTGAAGTCGTCCAGGGTCAGCTTGTCGTTCACGTAGACGTCGACGGTGAGGCCGGGAACTCCGTGGAACACAGACAGCTTCGCGACGTCTTCGGCTGCCTGTGCCGGAGCGAGACCGCCGAGGGCGACGAGAGCACCGAGAGCGCTGGCCGTCATTCCGATCTTGAGGGACTTGTGCATCGTTTCCTCCTGCGTAATGGATCTGTGAGTGGGTCACTCTGAAGAGATTCTTGAAACCTCTTTAACCCCTACTTCTCTCGCACGTCCCCAAACGGATGCACATGCATGGAAATCTCTGTAAAACTTTTTTTGCGGGCTGCAGGTCGCGCGCGATTTCATCGGCTCGCCGCGGCGCGATGCAGGGAGATGTCCCGGCGAAAGACCAGCATCACCACCACCAGCGACACGGCCGAGAACGCGGCCCCGCCCGCGAACATCGCCGGGTAGCCTAGCCACGGCTCGAGTAGGGACAGCGCCAACGGCACGAAGAACCCCAGGTAGGTGATGCCGTAGTAGATCGCGGTCAGCCGGGCGAGGTGGTCGGGCGGCGCGATCCGCTGCACCTCCTGCAGCCCCGACACCATCAGCAGGCCGTACGCGGCGCCGAGCAGGGCCGCCGCCGCCAAAATCAGCCAGAGCACGGGTGGGCTCACGGCGACGGATGCGAGCAGCAGCGACCCGACGGTCAGCATCAGCGCGAACATGATTCCTCGGGCATTGTGCCCGGCGGTGATGCGGTGGCTGAAGAGCTGCAGCGACGCTCCCGCGACGAGAGCCACCACGCAGAGCAGGGCCGCGAATGCCACCGGCGCGGACGGGATCTCGGTCGCGGCGAGCGCCGGCAGGATGGCGTAGGCGGTCGTGGCCGTTCCGAAGACCCACGGCGCCACCGGCACGATCAGGAGCAGGAACCGCGGGTACGGGGAGATGGCCGGGTGGACGGCCGGCAGGGCCCCGGCCGCGATGCCCCGTCCCTGGGACTCCGGGGTGCAAAACAGCAGAAGGCCGAAGAGCACGGCGATGACGGTGTGCGCCGCGTACGGCAGCACGCCGGGGAACGGCGCCCACTGGGCCAGCGCTCCGGAGCTCGCCGCGCCGAGTGCGAAACCGAGGGACAGCGCGATGGTCGCCCGTCGTGCCCCCGAGGAACGGTCGGCCCCGAAGTCGAACGGTCTCGCGGAGAGTTCCTTCACCCAGCTGGTGCCCACGGCCATGGCCAGGCCGAGGGCGACGCCGGAGAGGATGCGGCCGGCCAGCAGCATGGGCACATTTCCCGCGGACAGGGCCAGCAGCACGCTCCCCGCGATCGCGACCCAGGGCGCGGGCAGCATCAGCGGTCGGCGGCCGAACCGGTCCGACAGCGGGCCGGCGATCAGTAGCGCCGGGATGATGCCGAGTACGTAGGCCCCGAGCAGCAGGTTCGCCAGCTGGTTGGAGAACCCGTCCGCCTGTCGGTACATCACCAGCAGTGGGGTGAATTCGTTGCCGCCCCAGGCGACGGCGAAGATCGCGGCGGCCGGCGCGAGCCAGTACTTCCTGCCCCGGGCGCCGGTGAACGAGCCGGATCCGGTGGTCGAGCCTGTCGAAACCGAACCCATCGCATCCTGGATGTCGGTTGTCATGACGGTCCCCCGGTCGGCATTCGGCGGCCTCGGCAGCGAGGCCCGCACGCCCCCAGCCTAGGGGAGGCGCCGGGGCTCACTCCCCCCAGCCGGCGGCGAACCAATTCGACGGAGATTGTGCAATATGTGCGGGTTTTCGGAGTGTTGGACGCGGTTATGGGCACAATCTCCGTCGAATTCGTCAGGGTCAGGGCCAGGGCCAGCCGAGCTCGCGCGTGTGGCCAACTCAGGACATCCGTCGCCCGGTGGCCCGGCCGCCCCGGACCAGTGCGGAACCAGCGCGGATGTCCGGGCCGGCCCGGACGGATCTCCTGAGTTAGCCCCAACATCGGCCGGTTGCCCAGCAGCGCCAGCCGGATGCGCAGCATCTCTTGTGCGGTTCGGGCAGCCCCCACGCGCTCCGCCCCACAGCGCGAACGAATTCGACGGAGATTTTGCGATATGTGCGGGTTTCTGAAGGTGTTTAGGGCGATGCGGGCAAAATCTCCGTCGAATTCGTTAGGGGCGTGAGAGGCGAGCGAGTGCCCGGACTCAGGGCGCTCAGGGCGCTCAGGCCAGGAACTGCAGTGCGGCGCGCTTGAACTCGCGGGAGGTGAGCGTGTTCACGTGGTCCCGGCCCGCCAGTTCGAGGTAGTCGGCACCGCGCGCGCGGGCAAGTTCGGCGACCCCGGCCGGGATGCAGTCGGCGCCGCCGGCGACGTAGAGCACGGGAATCTCGACCGGCACGTCCAGCGAGGAGCCGGCCACCCCGCCGACGCACGCCACGAGGGCCTCACGGTCGGCGCCGGCGGTGATCGCGGCACCCAGTATCGCCGCGATCGACGGGTCGGCGCCGGCGGTGCCGGCGGTCACGAACCGGCGCACGGCATCCGGATGCCACGTCTCGAACAGTTCGTCCGGCCCGGCTCCGCCGAGCACCAGTCGGCGCACCCGGGACGGCGCCAGCCGCGCGAGCGCCGCCGCCACGCGCGAGCCCATCGAATAGGCGACCACGTCGACCTGCTCCAGCCCGAGGGCGTCGAGCACGACCACGAGGTCGGCGGCGAGTTGCCGGGGCAGGTAGTCGATGCTGCGGTGCGGCTTGTCGCTGCGGCCGTGACCGCGGAGGTCGAGGGTGATCACGCCGCGCCCGGCGTCCTGCAGGGCTCGCACCCAGCCGGTGCCGACCCAGGTGACCTGCGATGTCGACGCGAACCCGTGCACGAGCAGGATCGGGCGCTCGCCGGGCACGACGTCGTAGGCGATCCGCACGCCGTCGAGGCGCTGCGCGAACAGCGCCCCGCCTGCAGAGCCCACCGGAGCAGAGCCCGCCGGAGCAGAAACCGCCGAAGCAGAAACCGCCGCGGCCGGCCCCGCCGGGGCCGGACTCGCCGGGGCCGGACTCGCCCGGCCGGTCACCCCCACGCTCAGACGACCACGTCGGAGGTGACGAGCACGGCACCGGCATAGGCCAGCTCGCCCAGGGCCGCGTCACTCGTGTCCGGGGCGACGCCGGCGACGAGGTCGGTCAGTACCCGCACATGCTGGCCGTGGCCCCGCGCATCCAGGCCGGACGCGCGCACACAGTGGTCGGTGGCGAGGCCGACGATGTCGATGTCGGTCACCCCGTTCGCGATGAGCAGCTCGCCCGTCTTCTCGCCGCCCATCGAGATGCCGTCGAAAATGGAGTAGCCCGGTTGGCCCTGCCCCTTGCGAATGTGGATGGTCGTGTCCGGCAACAGCAGCGAGGGGTGGTACTCGGCGCCAGGGGTGCCCGCCACGCAGTGCACGGGCCAGGGGTCCATGGAGCCTGGCTCGCCGGCCCGGGCGAAGTGTCCGCCGTTGTCGCTGTCGGGGTCGTGCCAGTCGCGGGAGGCGAAGATCACGTCATAGGCATCCGGATGTTCCGCCAGCAGCGCGCTGACGCCCGCGGCCACCGCAGACCCACCCTCGACGGCGAGGGCCCCGCCCTCGGTGAAATCGTTCTGAACGTCGATGATGAACAGGGCCCTGGTCACGGATTGCTCCTTCTGTCGCCGGTTGAAGTCAGGAGTTCGACAGGTTGTCGCCGCAGCGGAAGAACCCGGCGGTGATGGTGTCGAGCGCCTGCTTCGCATTATCGCTCACATCCCCGAGCGCGTAAACGGCGAAGGTGAGCGGCGTGCCGTCGGCCGCCCGGATAATGCCGGAGAGCGTGTAGCCGGTGTCGATCCAGCCTGTCTTGGCGAAGACGGCGCCGTCGGCGACGGTGTTGTCGCCCGTGAACCGGTCGCTGTAGGACAGCGATCCGGTGGGTCCACCGGCGATCGGTAGGCCGTCGAAGATGACGCCGAGGTCGCCGTCGCGCGCGTTGATCTTGACGAACAGCCGGGTGAGATACGACGGCGGTACGGCGTTGTCGTCGCTGAGGCCTGAGCCGTCCCGGATGATGATGCCGGTCGTGTCGATGCCATAGGCGTCGAGCGCCGTGACGACGGACTCCTGCAGGGCGCCGAAGGTGTTGCCGGCCCCGGACTCCACCGCGACGAGCCGGGCGAGCATCTCGGCGAGGGTGTTGTCCGACACGATCAGCGACTGCCCGATCAGCACGGACACGGGCTGGGACCGGGCGGCGGCGAGCTGTTCGGCCCCGGCCGGCGCGGTGCCGACGCTGACGCTCACGCCGCCGCCGAGCGCGGCGGCGAAGGCCGCGCCGGCGCGCCCGACGGGGTCGGCGCTGCGGGAAGAGCTCTGACGCGAGGGGTCGTCGCGGTCACCGTCGACCTGCAGGGCGGTCACGTCGGGCATGGAACCGGCGTTGCGTTCCAGTTCATCCCAGCTCGGTTCCCAGCCGGGCCCGCCGAAGAACGAGGCGTCCAGCACGAGGGAGGTGATCGGCGGGTTCGCCGGGTTCGCCCGCCAGGCGGCGAGGGTCTGGCGGGCGAGCTCATCGACGTGGGCTGCGCCGGGGTAGACGGATTCCGTGCCGGTGGGCAGGCGCGTGAGGGTGAGGTCTCCCCCGCCGACCAGCACGACAGACCCCGGTGTGCTGCCGGTGACGACGGTGGTCGTGGCCCGGTAGTCCGGTCCGAGCACCTCAAGGGCGGCGGCGCTGGTCAGCACCTTGAGCACGCTCGCCGTGCGTGAGGAGGTATCGCCGCCGCGGTCGAAAAGCACCTCGCCGGTGCTGGCGTTGATCACCTGGGCCTGGAAATCAGCCAACCGGGGGTCGGCGGCCAGCGCTGAGACCGAACACGTACGCAGGTTTCTGGCATCGGAGGCGGTGGCCGGCACAGGGCGCTCCGAAACGGGTTCCGCGGCCGGCACGTTCACGCTCGCACCGGTGTTCGCGGCGGCGATGGAGGCGGTGGCCGCGGCATCCGGGGCCCGGGTCGACGCCCCGATCAGGACGGCACCCGCGCCCAGCAGCACCGCCACGGTGACGAGGACGGCCGCGAGGCGTTTGCGAGGCTTCGATTCTTCCACCCGTGAACCCTACCCGCCGGGCTTGTGAGTCAGCCGGTGCCTCGTGCCCACGGCGTTGCAACGGCGTTACTGCGGCGTTGCGACGGCGCCCGCGTGGCCGCCGGCGCGTGCCGGGCGGCGAGCCAGGCATCCAGTGCCGCGGCCGGAAGCGGGCGGGACATGTGGAAGCCCTGGGCCTCGTCGCAGCCGTACCGGGTCAGCTCGGCGTAGGCGACGGCGTCCTCGACGCCCTCCGCCACCATGCGCACGCCGAGGCTGTGCGCGAGCGCGATGATCGAGGCCACCAGGGCCGCGGCCCTGGCGTCGTCGGCCATCGGGAACACGAAGGACTTGTCGAGTTTGAGCTCGTCGATCGGCAGGTCCCGGAGGTAGGCGAGGGAGCTGTAGCCGGTGCCGAAATCATCCACGGCGATGCGGATGCCGCTCTCCCGCAGGCGGATCAGGATGTCCCTGGCCCTGGCCCGGTCTTCCATCAGGAACTCTTCGGTGATCTCCAGCATCAGGTCGGCGGCCGACAACCCCCGCACCTGGATCATGGCGGCGATGCGTGCGGGCAGATCGGACTCGATCAGGGTGCTGGGAGACATGTTGACCGCAACGGTCAGCGGTGTTCCCTGCGCACGCCAGACCGCGGCCTGGTCGAGCGCCTTTCCCAGCACGATCCGGGTCAGGTCGCGCATGAGCCCGACGTCTTCGGCCAGGGTCAGGAACACGTCGGGAGGCAGCAGACCCCGGCTCGGGTGCTGCCAGCGCACCAGCGCCTCCACACCGTGCACGTGCCCGGTGGCCAGCTCGATCTTGGGCTGGTAGTGCAGCACGAGTTCGTCCGTGGCGAGGGCGCCGCGCAGGTCTTCCATCATCCGCAGCCTGGAGTCGCCGTGATCGTCGTCGGAGCAGACGAAGACGTGGTGCCCGCTGCGGGAGGACTTGGCCTTGTACATGGCCATGTCGGCCTTGCGCAGCAGCACCTTGAGGGTGTCACCCTGGTCGGGGAATAGGGCGATGCCGATGCTGACGTTGGACTCGATCGCGATGCCCTCCAGCGTGAACGGCCGGGCCAGGACCGCCCGCAGCCGCGCGGCCGCCGCCACGGCCTCGTCGTGGCCGGCGTCCTGGATCAGAAGCGCGAACTCGTCGCCGCCGAGCCGGGCGAGAAGATCGCCCGGTCGTCGCTGATCGAACAGGCGCGATCCGGCCTGCACCAGCAGCAGATCGCCGACGTCGTGGCCGAGACTGTCGTTCACTTCCTTGAACCGGTCGATATCCAGGAGCAGCAGGGCACACCGGTGGCCGTCCCCGGGCATGAGGTGAGCGGATGCCTCGGCGTAGAGGGCGCGCCGGTTCGGCAGCCCGGTCAGGTCGTCGGTGCTCGCCTGGCGGTGAAGGTCGGCCATCCGCCCGATCTGCCGGGAGGCGAGCTGGGTGCGCACGGTCCCGAGCACCAGGGTCACGCCTGCGAGGAGCACGGCGCCTGTGGAGATCTTCACCTGCGTGCCGAGGACGAGCACCGCCATCCCGGCGATCGTGGCTGCCCCGGGCACCGCGAGAGTCCACACGCCGCTCAGGGGGCGCCGGGCGGTGACACCGGGCCGAGCCAGGTCCCACGCCCAGACCGCAATGAGGGTGAGGCCGAGCGCCCAGCCCGCATCCAACGGCTCCCCGAAGGTGTACGTTCCGGCGGAAACCTGGAAGGCGTAGACGGCGTCGGTTGCCGCGAAGATCAGGAGTCCGAGCACCAGCAGGGCCCACCGTCGGCCCACGTCGAGTCCGCGGGCGGCGGCAATCCCCGTGATGACCGACACGAGCAACAGATCGAGCAGAGGGTAGCTGGCGGACACCAGGGCGGCCGGGGAGGGCGGCCAGACACCCGCGGATGCAATCACCGGGCTGAGCAACACGGCCAGCACGGATGCCGCGCCAAGCGACCCGATGGCTCCGTCCACCAGGACCGACCGGGGTATTTCACCACGCTGACGGTGGACCAGGACAGCGAGTCCGGCCAGGATCAGCGGATAGAAAAGCGTGTAACCGATGTCGGCCGGAGACGGAAACGAGAGCGTCGCCGCGCCCGCGAGCAGGTAATAGGTGCTGCCGAGGGTAAAGGCCGTCATCGCGGCCGACACCAGAATCAGCTGCGTGCGGCCGCGCTCCGCGCGGAGCGCGGCTGCCCAGCAGAGCAGGGCCGGGAGCCCCGCAGTGATTAGCGACAAGGAGCCGGTGAAAACCGGGCCGAAGGCGGCGAACAGGCCGATCGCGTAACCGATCAGCAGCACCCACATCAGCCACAGGATCCAGCGGCCGAGCCGCGCATGGCGAAGGGAGCGGTCATCGATTCGATCCGCGTGCGCGTTGGCGTGCATCGGATCCCCCGCTCCCGTTGCGTACACGCTAGCCGAGCCGTCATGGGCCGATGGACCAACGCCACCGAGTATGACCACCCCAAAACGGGGGGTGGCGTCACCCGACGGGCGGAACGAACTCGAACGGCTCGACGACGGAGCACGCGACCAGCGCGCCGAGGAGCCGCAACGGCCACGTATGGGGGCGGTGAGGCCGGTTCGTGACACCACCACGGGATCCACGGAGCGCCATTCTGCCCCCTCCCGCTCTACTGGTCAGATTATCGACCGGAGCACGGCGCACGGACTCCCGCGTACTCCCCGGGGTACCGCAGGCCGATTTGCGCGCGCACCAGGTCGAGCGTCTCCATGATCGCCACCACTTCCTCGACCGGCAGGATGTCGCTCGAGATCTTGCCGGCCCGGATCAGTTGCTCCGCTTCGGCCGCCTGGTAGTGCATGCCGCGCCCGTTGATCTCGGCGGTGAAGGTCTCGATGACCTCGTTCGCGCTGTTGAGCACCCGGAAGTCCGTGGGCGAGTACCAGACCCGGTCGATGTCGATGCGGCCCAGCGTGCCGAGGATGGTGGCCGTGTTCGGGCCGGTGGTGTTGCTGGCCGACAGGGTCTGGGCGATCTGCCCGCCCGCGTAGCGGAAGGTCGTGGCGATCTGCGCGTCGGCGCCGGTGGCCTTGAAGGTGGCGGTCGCGAGGATCGTCTCGGGGCGTCCGAACAGTTCGGACGCGAAGGTGAGCGGGTAGATGCCGAGGTCGAGGAGCGCCCCGCCGCCCAGGTGCATGGCGTTCAGCCGGTGCGCCGGGTCATCCGGCAGGTCCTGGGTGTGATCGGCGATCAGGGTGCGCACGTCGCCGAGGGTGCCCTCGGCGAGGATCTCGCGGATGCGCACCATGTGCGGCAGGAACCGGGTCCACATTCCCTCGAGCACCAGCAGCCCCAGGGTCGCGGCGAGGTCGACGACCTCGCGGGCCTCGGCGCCGTTCAGGGTGATCGGCTTCTCGATCAGAACATGCTTGCCGGCATTCAGGGCGAGCTTGGCGTTCTCGGCGTGAAACGGATGCGGGGTCGAAATGTAGATGATGTCGACATCCGGGTCCGCGGCCAGGGCCTCGTAGCTCGGATGAGCCGTGGGGATGCCGAACTCGGCCGCGAAGGCATCCGCCGACGCCTGCGAGCGGGAACCGACCGCCTGCACCTGAAAACCGTTCCGGACGAGGTCGTTCGTGAATGCGTGGGCGATCCCGCCCGTGGCCAGGATTCCCCAGCGAATAGTGTCGGTGCGGGTTGTGTCGGTCATGGGATCAGCCTAGCGATCGCATGCGGCCGGCGGTCGAGCCCGTCACGACCCGGCGACCTGGTCCGGCGGCCCGGCACCGGGCATCCGTGGAGACAGCACGGTGACTCCGGAGATTTTCGCAACACGCCGCTCGGCCGGGCCGTAGAACCGGCGTTTCCCGAAAATCTCCGCGTTTACGTGACGACGGATGCCCCGGTCGGCTCAGTCAGCCTCAGGTTGCGGGCTCAGTAGGGCGGTATCAGCTCGATGAGCCGCGCCGCGTGCGTGCGTGCGTGCGTGCCTGCACTAAGTGGCTTTCCGCAAGGTTGCGGTTGGCGACCACGCGGGTGAGGCGACTTCGGTCGATGAGGCGGTCGATTTCGTCCCGGCCACGAGCCCAACGCCCCTGTACGCGATTCGGGTGACTTCGCGGTGCGCACTCGCGTGCCGGGCGTGCGCGGCACGAGCGAAAGCCACGGCTGCCTGAGTTGAGATGGAGCCGCCTATCAGAATCGAACTGATGACCTTCTCATTACGAGTGAGACGCTCTACCGACTGAGCTAAGGCGGCGTCACGATTATTCCTCTCGGAAAACCTCGGACACAGCTACAAAGTCTAGCTGGTCTTCAGGGTCATCTCGTACAGGTCCGCGAAGGATGCCGCGACGTGCGTGGCCAGGGGGCGGGCCGCGTCGGAGTCGGCCCAGCACCGCCAGGCGTGGCGGAGCGCAGCCACGGCCACCAGGGTGAACAGGAGCGCCCGCTGCTCAAGCTGCGCCGAGCCGGCGCCGAGCTCGGGGTGGTCGACGACGAAGCGCCGGGTGACGATCTCCTGCAGTCGACCCTCGAAGTTGCGCAGGGTGGCCATCCGCATCCCGAACAGGTAGGGATTCTCCTTCATGACCTGACGCCGCGGTTGGTGGATCTCCCGGTCACCCTCGGTGTTCCTGAGGCTGACCGAGAGCAGCGCGGCCAGCTGAGCCAGGATGTCCCCATCGCGGCCGCCGTGCACGAAGGCCTCGATCTGCTCTTCGGACGCGAGGTCGAGTTCGTCGCCGACCAGCGCGGCATCCTTCGAGGGGAAGTAGTTGAAGAAGGTGCGCGGCGACACGTCGGCGAGCCGGCTGATGTCCTCGACGGTCACCTTCTCGAGCCCCCGCTTGCAGGAGAGCGTCAACACGGCGCGCTGGATGGCGCGTCGCGTTGCGAGCCGCTTACGTTCGCGTAGGCCCGGTTCCTCGTGGTGCAGCGACATGCCTCAATTCTTACACAGCGCGCAAATCTGCAGCCAGGCGGATGCTCAGCACATCGGGTCTTCGGCCGGCACCGTGCCCTTCAGCAGGTAATCGTCGACGGCCGAGTTCACACAGTCGTTCGATTTGTTGTAGGCGGTGTGCCCTTCGCCGGTGAAGGTGACGAGGTGGCCGCTGGCGAGCTGCTCCGACAGGTTCTCGGCCCACACATAGGGTGTGGCCGGGTCGTTGGTGGTGCCGATGACCAGGATCGGGTCGGCCCCCTCGGCGACGATCTCGGACCGCTCCCCGTCAAACTGGTAGGGCCAGTTGGCGCAGCCGATGTCGCCGAACGCCATGTACTTGCCGATCGTCGGGGCGGCCTGTTCGATCTCGGCGGCCTGCGCGCGCATCGAGGCGGGATCGTCGTTGTAGCTGTAGTCCACGCAGTTGATTGCCAGAAAGGCCTCGGTCGCGTTGTCGCGGTAGGTGCCGTCGGCGGACCGGCCGTTGTAGCCGTCCGCGAACTGGAAGGCCATGTCGGCGTCGCCCTGCAGAACGCTCGCGAACATCTCGCTCAGGTTCGGCCACGCGGTGGCCTGGTAGAGCGGGTAGATGATGGCGGTGAGCAGCGTGTTCGCGCCGAGTCGACGGCTGTCGGTGGCCGTGATCGGGCTGACGTCAACCGAGGCGAGCAGGGCTCCGATGGTAGTCATGGCCTCGTCGACGGTGCCGTCGAAGGGGCACTCCTCGCCGGCCAGGCAGTCGGCCAGATAGGAGCGCAGCGCGTTCTCGAACCCGGTGGCCTGCACCCGGGTCACATCGGCGTTGCTGGTGGACGGGTCGAGGGCGCCGTCGAGGGCGAGGCGTCCGACCCGCTCGGGGTAGAGGTCCGCGTAGGTCGCACCGAGGAAGGTGCCGTAGGAGTAGCCGAGGAAGTTGAGCTTCTCGTCACCGAGCGCGGCGCGCAGCAGGTCGAGGTCGCGGGCTGCGCTGAGGCTGTCGACGTGTGCGAGCAGGGCGCCGGTATTCTCCTGGCAGGCGGCCCCGAAGTCGACGGCGGCCGTCGACAGCTCCTGGATCCAGGCGTCGCTCCCCCGCACCGCGGCGGGCAGGCCGTAGAGGTACTCGTCCATCTCAGCCGGTTCGTAACAGCTCACCGCCGAGGAACGGCCCACCCCGCGCGGGTCGAAACCGACGACGTCGAAACCGGCCTGCAGCTTCGCATCCGTGGCGTAGTCGAGGGAATCCTTCACGAAGTCGTAACCGGAGCCGCCGGGGCCTCCGGGATTGACCAGCAGGGAACCCACCCGGGTGCCCGTGGCCGGATGCCGCACCAGCGCCAGGTCGACCGTCTCGCCGCTGCCCGGGTCGGCCCAGTCGAGCGGCGCCGAAGCCGTGGTGCACTGCAGGCCGGAGTCGCAGTCCGCCCACTTCAGCACCTGGTCATAGAACGGTTCGAGGTCGGCGTCGACCTTCTCCCCGGTCGGGACCGAGGTGGTCGGCGCCTGCCCCGGCAGGAACAGCGGCACGCAGCCGCTGAGGCCCATGGCGAGCACCAGTGCCAGGGCGGTGGCCCTGGCACGCGCCGACAGGGTGCGCACGCGAGTTCGTCTGGTCAACGGATTCCCCTTTTCTGGGACGTGTTCTCGGTCACCGGCGGATTGCCGATACGAGCATGGCCTCGAGGGCCAGCGCCGGCGCCACGTTCGATTCGATCCGCTGCCGGGCTTGGGCGATCGCGTCCAGGGTGAACAGCGTGGCGGCGGGCGCACAGACGGTTCCCGCCGCCCGCACCTCCGTGAGGAGTTCCCGGTTGATGACGCTGGTCTCCCGGCCGAGCTGCACCATGATCACGTCGCGGTACAGCGAGGTGAGGTCGACCAGGATGCGGTCGATCCCGTCGCGGAGGCTGCGGGTGGCCCTCCGCTTCTGGTCATCTTCGAGGGCCTTGATCTGGCTGCGCAGGCCGGGCGGGACCGACTGTCCCGGCTCGACGCCCAGGGAGCGCAACACGCCCTCACGCTCGGCGGCGTCGCGCTCGAGTGTGATCGCCTTCGCGTCGTCACCGGCGATGGCGAGCAGCCGGGCCGCCGCATTCACCGCCGCCGACACGCCGCGGATGCCGAGGGCCGCCCGCAGGGTCTCCTCGCGTCGCGCTCGCGCCTCGGGGTTCGTCGCCAGGCGGCGGGCCATGCCGATGTGGCTCTGCGCCTCCCGAGCGGCTCGTTCCGCGGTGGCCCGGTCGACACCGTCCCGGGACACGAGCAGCTCGGCGACGTCGTCGATGCTCGGCACCCGCAACCGCACCGATCGCACGCGGGACCGGATCGTGGGCAGCAGGTCAGCCTCGCTGGGAGCGCAGAGAATCCACACGGTGCGCTCCGGCGGCTCTTCCAAAGCCTTGAGCAGAACGTTGGAGGTGCGCTCGACCATGCGATCGGCGTCTTCGACCACGACCACCCGGTAACGGCCCACCGACGGTGAGTACTGCGAGCGCTTCACGGCCTCTTTGACCGAGTCCATCTTGATGATGACGCCCTCGGTGGAGAGCACGGTCAGGTCGGGATGCGTCCGGGCGTCGACCAGGCGGCGGGCGCTCTCGTCACCGGCCTCGGTGCCGGGACTGAGCAGCGCGGTCGCGAAGGCGAACGCGAGGTTGGAGCGGCCCGAGCCGGGCGGCCCGGTGATCAGCCAGGCGTGCGTCATGGCCGACCCGGCGCGCGCCTCGGCGTCTCCGTCACTCGGACGTTCGGCCGCCGCGCGGAAGATCGCGATCGCTCTCGCCTGACCCGTCAGGCCATCCCACACAGTCATCGGACCAGAGTACCTTTCGTCGGTGACAGAGGGCTTAGAGCTCGTCCAGCCGGCGCCGTCAGCTGGTTGCGCCCCCGGCAGGGCCCGTCCAGTCGGCGCATTCCGTCCAGCCGGCGCAGCACCGCGCCTGATGCCGAACCAATTCGACGGAGATTTTGCCGAAAACGGCCGGTTTGGGGCCGATAACGGGGTCCAGGGCCAAAATCTCCGTCGAATTCGCACGGCGCACGGCGCACGGCGAGCCCGCGCGTGAAACGGATGCCGCCGCAGCGGCGGGCCGCCGGGCCGCAGCGGCCTCGGACATCCGTTCACTTCGCCTCTAGAGCAGCGCGGCGACCCGGTCGCGGATGACGGCGGCGATCTCGGCCACCGGACGCCCGGCGTCCACGACCAGAAACCGCTCCGGCTCGGCGTCGGCCAGGGCGAGGAACGCGGCGCGCACCCGGCGGTGAAAGTCGCTCTTCTCCGCCTCGAGCCGGTCGAAGGGCTTGTTCTCAGCGTCGAGGCGGCCGCGCGCCACGGTCTCGTCGAGGTCGAGCAGCACGGTCAGCGCGGGCAACAGTCCCTCCGCCGCCCAGAGCGACAGATCACGCACCGGGGTGGCGTCGAGCACCCGTCCGGCACCCTGGTAGGCGACGGATGAGTCCAGGTAGCGGTCCTGGATCACCACTTCGCCTCGGGCGAGCGCCGGCCGCACCGCGGTCGCGATGTGCTGGGCCCGGTCGGCGGCGTAGAGGAGCGCCTCGGCCCGCGGTGCGATCTCACCGCGGTGGTGCAGCACGATCTCACGGATGGCGCCGCCGACATCCGTTCCGCCGGGCTCGCGGGTGCGCAGCACGGTGCGCCCGCTCTGCCGGAGCCAGTCGGTGAGAAGCTCCGACTGGGTCGTCTTGCCGCACCCGTCACCACCCTCGAGGGTGATGAACAGCCCGGCAGCGGCGGGACCGGTCACGGCTTCCGGAACTTCTCGGGTCACGACAGCGACGACGCCTGGGTCGCGGCCTTCGCGGCCGCGGTGGCCGCCCGGGTCGCCGCAGCCTTGGCCGCCGTCGCGGCCTTCTGAGCCGGGGTGCGCTGAGCGCGCACCGTCGTGGTGGCACCCGACGGAGTCGGCTTTTTGACGGCCGACTTCCGAGCCGGGGCCTTCCTGACCGCCGTCTTCTTCGCCGGGGCCTTCTTGACCGCCGTCTTCTTGGCCGGGGCCTTCTTCGCCGGCGCCTTCTTGACGGCCGGGCCCTTGGCGCGCTTGTCGGCGAGCAGCTGCACGGCGCGGTCGAAGTCGACCTCCTCCACCGTCTCGGCTTTCGGGATGGTGGCGTTGGTGATGCCGTCGGTGACGTAGGCGCCGAACCGGCCGTCCTTGATCTTGATCGCCTTGCCGCTCTCGGGGTCGGGAGCCTCGAACTCCTTGAGCGCGCTCGACGCCCGCCGGGCGCCGTACTTGGGCTGGGCGTACAGGTCGACCGCACCGGCCAGATCGATCTCGAAGATCTGGTCCTCGCTGGTCAGTGACCGGGTGTCCACGCCCTTCTTGAGATACGGGCCGAACTTGCCGTTCTGGGCCGTGATCTCCGCGCCCGTCTCCGGGTCGAGGCCGACCACGCGCGGCAGGGCGAGCAAATGCAGGGCCGTGTCGAGGTCGATCGTGGCGAGGTCCATGGTCTTGAACAACGAGGCCGTGCGCGGTTTCACCGCGGCGACCTTCTTCGCCGGGGGCTTGCGCTTGGGCTTCGCGGCCGCGGCCGTCGTTTTGGTCGTGGAGGCAGCCTCGGCGGCGGCCGAATCGGCAAGCAGGGTCACCTCGCCGGTGACCGGGTCGATGGTCTCGCCGGGTTCGACGACCTCGACCTCGGGCTCCAGCTCGGTGACGTAGGGGCCGAACCGGCCGTCCTTCGCCACGATCCGCTTGCCGTTCTCCGGGTTCTCGCCGATCACGCGGTCGGTGATGACCGGCGCGTCGATGAGTTCGCGGGCTTTCGCCGGGGTCAGCTCGTCGGGGGCCAGGTTCGGCGGGATGTTCACCCGGCGCGGCGGGGCATCCGGTGCCGCGCCCGGGTCGATGACCTCGAGGTAGGGACCGTACTTGCCGATGCGCAGGGTGATGTCGTCGCCGATGGGCATCGAGTTGATCGAGCGCGCGTCGATCTCGCCGAGGTTGTCGATGACCTGGCGCAGGCCGCGGTGCTTGTCGGAACCGAAGTAGAAGCTGGTCAGCCAGTCCACCCGGTCGGCTTTGCCGTCGGCGATGCGGTCGAGGTCGTCTTCCATCTCGGCGGTGAAGTCGTATTCGACCAGGTCGGAGAAGTACTCCTCGAGCAGGCGAACGACGGAGAAGGCGATCCAGTTGGGCACCAGCGACTGGCCGCGGGGGGTGACGTAGCCGCGCTCGGTGATCGTGGAGATGATCGACGCGTACGTCGAGGGGCGGCCGATGCCGAGCTCCTCGAGCTTCTTCACCAGGCTCGCCTCGGTGTAGCGGGCGGCCGGGGTGGTCTCGTGGCCCTTGGCTTCCACGTCGAGCAGGGTCAGCTTCTGGCCCTCTTCGAGCGGCGGCAGCTTGGACTCGGTGGCGTCGGTGGGTGCGTTGCGCTCCTCGTCACGGGATTCCTCATAGGCCAGCATGAAGCCGCGGAACGTGATCACGGTGCCGCTGGCGGCGAATTCCGCGAGCACCCCGGATGTCGCGGGGTGCGTGGACGTGCCGGTCGGCCCGGCCGCGATGGTCACCGACGCGGTCGAGCCGGTCGCATCCGCCATCTGCGAGGCGACGGTGCGCTTCCAGATCAGGTCATAGAGCTTGAAGTCGTTGCCACGCAGAGTGGATGCGAGCGCCGAAGGGGTGCGGAATGTGTCGCCGGACGGACGGATCGCCTCGTGCGCCTCCTGAGCGTTCTTGCTCTTGCCCTTGTACAGGCGGGGCTTGTCGGGCACCGTTTCGGGGCCGTAGAGCGCCGCCGCCTGGGTGCGCGCGGCCGTGATCGCCTGCTGCGACAGCGACGGCGAGTCGGTTCGCATATAGGTGATGTACCCGTTTTCGTAGAGCGACTGGGCCACGCTCATGGTCTGGCGGGCGGTGAAGCGCAGCTTGCGGGCCGCCTCCTGCTGCAGGGTCGAGGTGGTGAAGGGCGCGGCCGGGCTACGACGGTAGGGCTTGGCGGTCACCTTCGTCACGGTCAGGGCGACCGATGGTTCCTTGAGGGCGGTGGCCAGGGCGAGGGCGGATGCCTCGTCGAGCGTGACCGCCGTCACCTTGGGTTTCAGCCGGCCGAGGTCGTCGAAGTCGCCGCCGGAGGCGATGCGCTCTCCGCCCAGGCGCACGAGCTTCGACTGGAATGCGGAATCCGCCCGGGACGCGCCGGTAGCAAGCTGGGCGATGAGGTCCCAATAGCCGGCCGACACGAACGCGAGGCGCTCGCGTTCGCGTTCGACGACGAGGCGGGTGGCCGCGGACTGCACGCGGCCGGCGGACAGGCCCGGGCCGACCTTGCGCCAAAGCACGGGGGAAATCTCGTAGCCGTAGATGCGGTCGAGGATGCGCCGGGTCTCCTGCGCGTCGACGAGGGCGGTGTCGAGGTCGCGGGTGTTGTCCTTCGCCTGAAGGATGGCTTCCTTGGTGATTTCGTGGAAGACCATGCGCTTGACCGGCACCTTGGGCTGCAGGACCTGCAGCAGGTGCCAGGCGATGGCCTCGCCTTCGCGGTCCTCATCAGTTGCGAGCAGGAGTTCGTCGGCGTTCTTCATGGCCCGTTTGAGTTCGGCCACGGTCTTCTTCTTCGCGTCGGACACGACGTAGTACGGCTCGAAACCGTTTTCCACGTCGACCGAGAACTTGCCGAGCGGACCCTTTTTCAGTTCGGGTGGCAGGTTCTTGGGCTCGATCAAGTCGCGAATATGGCCGACCGAGGACAAGACCTCGTAGCCGTCGCCCAGATACGCGGCGATCGATTTCATCTTCGTCGGCGATTCGACAATGACCAGCTTCTTAGTGCCTGGCACCAGACTCCTCTTTATAGGTACGGGTCCAAGTGGGCCATGGCACACCATACACACTTCAATATGGTGCCTGCCTAATCGACCACGCCGCGCGAGACCATTGGGGGTTGCCAGGCCCGCGCTGGCGGAGACAATTGGAGCATGGCGAATTCAGCGACGGGCACGTACACCGCGAAGCTCACGGACGGCCCCCTCCAAGGCAAGACAGTCACCACCCAGTTCCTGGAATCCGGCGATCCGCGGCCGCGACTCGAGATCCCTGCCGACGGCAACAAGCGCTACCTCTATCTACGCGGCTCCGGCCTCGAATTCGACTCCAGCACATCTCCGGCTCGACCCACCGCCGTGGACTACCGCTACATCGAGGCCCTCTTCGACTGAGCCGCCCGTGGCTTTCGCGCCGGTAGCTTTCCCGCCGGCTGAGACGAAGTCAGCCGGCGGGGCCGCCGGGCGAATCGGGCGGCCCGGCCCGTGCCTGCGCGCCCAGCTCGAACCCGAGGTAGCCGCGCACCGCGGTCACCGATGCGATCAGTCCCTCCACCGTGCAGACGGTGACGGATGCCCCGTTCAGCCTCGCGGCTTCGGCCGCCGCCGCGCAGGGAATCCCGGCCACGGCGCCCGAGGCGGTGTCGGCGGCGGCGAGCGCCGCGGCATCCGCTGCCCCCTGCACCGCCTGACCGACCACCAGCGCGGCGAACAGCGGCAGCAGCACCGCCGTCAGGAGCATGATCGCGCCCAGCACCCCGACAGCTAGCACCGTGCCCGAGCCGCGCTCGGGTGCTGACCAGTGCCGCCGCCGCAGAGCCCGGGAAGTCAGCGTCCGGGACCTCCCCCGGCGGGGCCTCACCGGCCACCGCCGAGCGCGCAGGACCCGGCCCGGAGCGTGAGGCCGAAGGCCGCGAAAGCGCCGAACGAGCTCGGTGCGCGCAGGTTTACGCAGACGAACTCACCCCGGCGCTCCGGGGTCATCGAGGCCCCTTGCACCGCCCGCTGCACCAGCCCAGAGGCCCGGTCGACGCTGTCGCCGCGGGAGAGGGACCGGGCGGCGTCGGCCGCGGCATCCGTGAGGCGCACCTGCTGGCCGATCACCTGCAGGGCGCCCAGGCAGCAGGCGAGCACGAGCACTACAGCCGGAACGACCGTCGCGAACTCGGCGGTGACGCTGCCGCGGTCGCGGGGGCGGTCCCTGGGGCCGGGGCGGCGCCGCGCGCGGCTTCGGGCGCTCGGGGCGTCGTCGGAGTGCACGTCGGAGTGCACGTCGGAGTGCCCGTCGGGCCGGCGGCTACCCCACGGAAAGCGCATTGCGCACCAGATCGGTCAGGATGCCGCGCACCTCGTCCCCGCGCAGGATGACGATCAGGAGGCCGGCGAATCCGACCGCCGCCATCGTTGCGACGGCGTATTCGGCGGTGGCTGCACCCGTCTCGGCGCGCAGGCCGCTCGGCAGCCGGAACCGATCGGGGCGCGGAAGCCGGGGTGCCGGTGCCGCCTTGCGCAGAGAATCGTGGCCGAGGCCGGGGCCGGTGGTCGCTGCGTCGATCGTGCCGGTGGCGCGCTCGGCGATCAGGTTCCTGGTCAGGTTGGTGACCTCGTCGGTGGCCGGTTCAACGGTCGGTTGCAGGGCCTGACCCCTGGTCGGTTTGGCGGCCTGATCGGTGGTCGGTGTCAGGGCATAATCGGTGGTCGGTTCGATGGTGGGCATTCGTTCGTCTCCTTCTCGCGTCGGGCGACGCGGTGTGTGGGCGGCACGAGTGGTCTCAGACTGGCGCGGGCGAGGGCGGAACACCGACAGCCGCTCGCTTCGGTGCAGAACTTCAGAAAACGAGCACTGTGGACGAGAGGACGGTCATCAACAGCGGCAGAACTCCGATCAGCATGAATGCGGGCAGCACGCACACCCCGAGCGGGATCATGAGCGTGACCGCGAGGGTGGCGGCCCGGTGCTGGCCGTCGCTGCGGGCCTGCCGACGCAGCTGGTCGGCCTCGCTTCGCAACAGCTCCGCGGCGGGAACGCCGGCGCGCACCGACAGAGCGAGCACCCGGTCGATGCTGGCCGCCGAGTCCGCGCGGTGCAGGGCGAACCGCTCTGCCGCCGCGTCGACCAGGGTCCGGGCGCGGTCGACGGAGCCGCCGCCGGTCATGGCGATGGCGGTGAGGTCCAGTTCGAGCCCGGGGGTCGGGTCCCGTGCCCGGGCGGAGTGCACGAGCCGCCGGTTCCAGCGGTCCGCCGCCAGCATGAGGGCGCCGCCGCCGGCGAGGCAGGCCCAGCCGGGTGCGGTGAGGAATAGCGTCTGCAGCGTGTTGAAGCCCACAAGGCTGCCGAACAGCACACCGACGACCGGCAGGAACGCGACCATCCGTGCCGTGGCGCTCGGGCCGGCGAGCGCCACGGCGAGGTCGGCGTGCAACTGGCCGAGGTCCCGGAAGGATGACGCCAGTTGCCGCAGGCAGGAGGCCAGCGGCGCTCCGGCCTGGGTGGCCACCTGCCAGGCCGCGGCGAGGCCCAGCCAGGCGGCGCCGATCTGGCCGCCGAGTGCGCGGGCCTCGGCGGCCACGGCGTCGGCGATGTTGTCGCCGCGGCGCCCGGCGTCGGCCGCCGCCCGGATGATCTGTGCCCCCGAAGAGGGCGGTGTCGGCGACAGAGACTTTTCGCCGACGGGGTGCGAAGCGACGGGTTCGAGGTAGGCCCACGCGGATGCCGGGGAGACGCCGGCGGCGAGGAGAACCGCGATGCGTTGGGTCACCTGCGCCACCTCCTCGATGGCCGGGCTGGGCGGACCGTGCCGCCGTTTCACGCCGAGCCACGTGCCGAGTCTCCTGCCGACTCTCCTGCCGAGTCTCGTGCCGACTCTCATTCCGACTCTCCAGTCTCGGCGGCCGCGGCGGCCCGCCGCCCGTGTGTGCGGACCGGTCTGGGCGGGCCGGACTCCCCCGGGGCCCAGCGGTTCCCCGGGGCCGCGGCGATCACCAGCAGGCGATCCCGGGCGTCCAGCGCGAACCGGCCGAGCGGAGCGAGCCGACGGCGGCCCTCGCGGCGCTCGAGGTGCAGCACCAGCCCGATCGCGCTCACCGCCTGCCGCGCCACCGCTTCCGGACTTAGTCCGGCGAGAGCGCCGAGGGCCTCGAGTCGGGCCGGAACGTCGTGCAGGGAGTTCGCGTGCAGGGTACCGGCGCCGCCGTCGTGGCCGGTGTTGAGCGCGGCCAGCAGCTCCCGGATCTCGGCACCGCGGCATTCGCCGAGCACCAGCCGGTCGGGGCGCATCCGTAACGCCTCGCGCAGGAGACTCTCCAGGCCGATCCGGCCGGCACCCTCGAGGTTCGGCTGCCGTGCCTCGAGCGCCACGACATGCGGGTGGTTTATGCGCAGTTCGGCGACGTCCTCGATGGCCACGATGCGTTCCCCAGGCGGTGCCTCGCCCAGCAGCGCTGCGAGCAGGGTGGTCTTGCCGCTGCCGGCAGCTCCCGTGATGAGCAGGTTCTCGCGCCGGTGCACGGCCACGCGCAGCCGGTCGGCGACGGCGACGGATGCCTCCCCCACCCCGAACAGACCCGCGGCGGCGAGCGTGGCGAGGCTCAGCCGCTCGGCGCGAGGCAGCCGGATGGACAGCAGCGTGCCCGTGCTCGACGCCGGCGGCAGCACCGCATGCACCCGGATGCCGTCGGACAGCCGCACATCGACGCAGGGGCTGGCCTCGTCGATGTGGCGCCCGCCGAGGGCGATCAGGCGCACCGCCAATTCCCGCACAGCCGGTTCCGGGCAGCTCCACTGCGGGGCGTGCAGCAGTCCGTGGCCGGCATCCACCCACAGCCCGGCGGCGCCGTTGACGAACAGATCGGTGACCTCGCCGTCGGCGGCGAATTCGGCGAGCGGGCCGAGCACGAACACGTCGAGAGGCCGGATCGCCGGCAGCACACCGGGGCTGAGCACACCGGGGCTGAGCGCACCGGGCGGCCGGGCATCCGTGCGGCGGTCGGGAGCACCGTTGGGAGGGCGGGCAGGCACGGACCTGCCATACGACGGGACGGCGACGAACGGCTCGGGCATGCCCCGACGTTAGATCGGCGGTGGGAGCGCATCCGGCCCCTGCGCCGGATCGAGGAGAACCCGGGCCGACCGCCGGCTGGGGAGGACCGGGACGCGCCACCGCGAAAAACCAAAGGTTAAAAAGGGGGGCGGCACCTATTGGGGGGAACAGGTGCCGCCTCGGCAGTGCGCTGATTGGGGGGGAACCAGACACACCGCAGGTCAAAACTTTCGTTCAGACAAAGACAAATGTACAAGGGGAATTACAGATGCGCAAGTCCCCCGTGTCCTCATAAATGAGGACACAGAACCCGGGTGCCTGATGAGACCACAATTGGGGGTGGGAACTCGCCGCAATTCCGCGCAACCTGGGCGACACATGTCGCCGTGTAGGGTTCAGGAGGGGCTGGTTAACGCGCCCGATACACGCAGCGCATCGCAAAGGAGCGACATACGTATGAGCGTCAAGATCGATAACCTTCTCCATGAATCCCGCAGATTCCCGCCGACACCGGAATTTGCCGCACAATCCATCGCGAAGCCGCAGATCTATCAGGACGCCACGGACGACCGATTGAAATTCTGGGCTGATCAAGCCCGCGAGCTTCTGCACTGGCATAAGCCGTTCACAAAAACCCTGGACTGGACCAATCCACCGTTCGCCAAATGGTTCGAAGACGGCGAATTGAACGTGGCCTGGAACTGCCTCGACCGGCACGTGCTGGCCGGCAACGGCGACCGGGTCGCGCTGCACTTCGAGGGTGAGCCGGGAGACTCCCGCGACATCACATATGCCGAGCTCACTGCCGAAGTGAAGCGTGCTGCGAATGTGCTGACAAAACTCGGCGTGAATGCCGGGGACCGCGTCGCGATCTACCTGCCGATGATCCCGGAGGCCGTCATCTCGATGCTCGCCGTGGCCCGCATCGGCGCCGTGCACTCGGTCATCTTCGGCGGTTTCAGCGCCGAAAGCCTCCGTTCGCGCATCGATGACGCCAGCGCCGTGCTCGTGATCACCGCCGACGGCGGTTACCGCAAGGGCAAGGCGTCCGCTCTCAAGCCGGCCGTCGACGCGGCTCTGGAGGGCGGCGAGACCACCGTGCGCAACGTGCTCGTGGTCAAGCGCACCGACGGCTTCGTGGAGTGGTTCGACCGCGACCTGTGGTGGCACGACGAGCTCGCCTCGGTCGCGGGAGAGCATGAGGCGCTGGGCTTCCCGGCCGAGAACCCGCTGTTCATCCTCTACACGTCCGGCACCACCGGCAAGCCCAAGGGCATCCTGCACACCACCGGTGGCTACCTCACGCAGGTGGCGTTCACCCACAAGAACGTGTTCGACCTGCACCCCGAGACGGATGTCTACTGGTGCACCGCCGACGTCGGCTGGATCACCGGCCACAGCTACGTGGTCTACGGCCCGCTCGCCAACGGCGCCACCCAGGTGCTCTTCGAGGGCACCCCGGACACCCCGCACCCCGGCCGGTGGTGGGAAATCGTTGAGAAGTACAAGGTGAGCATCCTGTACACGGCGCCCACGGCCATCCGTACCTTCATGAAGCTGGGTCGCCAGATCCCGCAGGGCTTCGACCTGACCAGCCTGCGCCTGCTCGGTTCGGTGGGCGAGCCCATCAACCCGGAGGCGTGGATGTGGTATCGCGAGGTCATCGGCGGCAATGTCGCGCCGGTGGTCGACACCTGGTGGCAGACCGAGACCGGCGCGATCATGATTTCCGCCCTGCCCGGCGTGACGACGACCAAGCCCGGCTCGGCGCAGAGCCCGATCCCCGGTGTCGTGATCGATGTGCTCGACGACGAGGGAAACCACGTGGGCCGAGACAACGGTGGCCTGCTCGTGGTGACCGAACCGTGGCCGTCGATGCTGCGCGGCATCTGGGGTGACCCGGAGCGCTTCAAGGAGACGTACTGGGAGAAGTTTGGATCGGAGAACCCGCGCTACTTCGCCGGTGATGGCGCCCGCCTCGACCGTGACGGTGAGATCTGGCTGCTCGGCCGGGTCGACGACGTGATGAACGTGTCGGGGCACCGTCTGTCCACTGCCGAGATCGAGTCGTCGCTGGTGGCGCACCCGATGACCGCCGAGGCGGCCGTGGTCGGCGCGCATGACGACACGACCGGCCAGGCGGTGGTGGCGTTCGTCATCATCAAGTACAGCCACCTGGAGGAGTCCTCGCACGCGGACATCCAGGCCGTGCTGCGGGCGCACGTGTCCCAGCAAATCGGTGCCATCGCGAGGCCCCGCCAGATCTTCATCGTGAGCGAGCTGCCGAAGACGCGCTCGGGCAAGATCATCCGGCGTCTGCTGCAGGATGTCGCGGAGGGCCGCGAGGTCGGCGACACCACCACCCTCGCTGACACCTCGGTGATGACGGCGATCATGTCCACCCTGAAGTAACCAGCGTCTAACCAATTCGTTCGGGCACGCACCCGAGTAGACACACGAAAGCGGGCAGGCCCAGTGGGCCTGCCCGCTTTCTGGGGCTCAGGCGAAGGAGACGATGAGCTCCAGCTCGACCGGGGAATCCAGCGGCAGCACAGCGACGCCGACGGCCGAGCGGGCATGCACGCCCCGGTCGCCGAAGATCTCGCCGAGCACCTGGGAGGCACCGTTGACGACACCGGGCTGGCCGGTGAACGACGGGTCGGATGCGACGAAGCCGGTGACCTTGACGACCTGCGTCACTCGGTCCAGCGATCCGATCGCGGCCTGGATGGCGGCAAGCCCGTTGAGCGCGCACTGCCGGGCGTAGTCCTGGGCGTCGGCGGCCGGCACGAGTCCGTGGCCGTCGCCGACCTTGCCGGTGGCCGGCAGCGCCCCCGAGATCATCGGCAGCTGACCGCTGGTGAACACCAGCGAGCCGGAGACCACGGCCGGCACATAGGTGGCCACGGGCGGCACGACGCTCGGCAGCTCGATGCCGAGCTCGGCCAGTCGGGCAGCGATCTGCGCCACGCCTCAGGCTCCTTCGGTGGCGACGGGGCGCTTGAGGTAGGCGACAAGCCCACCCTCGGGTCCGGGAACGACCTGCACGAGCTCCCAGCCCTCCGAGCCCCAGTTGTTCAAAATGGCAGCTGTGTTGTGAATCATCAGCGGCGTCGTAAGGTACTCCCAGGCAGGCATAAGGCTCCGATTCAGGCGGTTATTCAGATTTGTCACTTAGTCTCAATAGTATGTCTGCCAAAAATCGTACGGTCAGTGGAGCGCTCGGCGGGTTCCTCGGTTTCGTCGGGATGAGCGCCGTGGCCGGCGTCCTCGTCGCCGCCGCTGTCACCCCCGCTCTGGCCCTCTCCGGCATGACAGCCACGAACACGATCAACATGTTCGAGAGCCTTCCCGACTACCTCGCGATCGACCAGCTGGCGCAGAAGAGCAACATCTACGCGACCAACGCCGACGGCAGCCCCCTGCTTCTGGCCTCGTTCTACGATCAGAACCGGGTGGAAGTCGAGTGGGACGCGATCAGCCCGTTCGTGAAGGATGCCGTGATCGCGGGCGAGGACCCCCGCTTCTATGAGCATGGCGGCATCGACCTCGAGGGCACCGTCAAGGGCGTCGTGAGCACCGTGGCCACCGGCACCGCGCGCGGCGGATCCTCGATCACCCAGCAGTACGTGAAAAACGTGCAGGTGCAGAAGTGCGAGGCTCTGGCCGACGAAAAGAAGCGCATGAGCTGCTACGACACGGCCACGGAGACCACCCCCGACCGCAAGCTCAAGGAGATGCGCCTCGCCATCGGCGTGGAGAAGCAGTACGCGAAAGACGACATCCTTCGCCAGTACCTGAACATCGCCGGTTTCGGCGGCACGGTCTACGGCATTGAATCGGCCGCCAACTACTACTACAACACCACCGCCGCGGGCCTGTCACTGGCGCAGGCGGCGAGCCTGGTGGCGATCGTGAACAACCCGGTCAAGTTCCAGCTCGACAACCCGGACAGCGAAACCAACGGCGTCGCCAACGGGTATGCCGCCAACAAGGAACGCCGCGACTACATCCTGGGCGAGATGCTCAAGTACCAGAAGATCACCCAGGAAGATCACGACGCCGCCCTGGCCACCGTGATCGAGCCCACCATCACGGAACCCAGCACCGGGTGTGCGACAGCCGGCGGCAGCGCCTACTTCTGCGACCTGGTCGTCAACACCCTGCGGAACGACCCCTCCTTCGGTGAAGACGAAGTCACCCGCATGGCCAACTTCCGTCGTGGCGGCTACGAGATCTACACCACGCTCGACCTCGACCTGCAGAACGCCGCCGAGACCACCATGAAGAAGCACGTGCCGAAGCAGTACGGGGACTGGGACGTGGGCGGTGTGATCACCAGCGTCGAGGTGGGCACCGGCCGAGTGTTGGCCATGACCCAGAACAAGGATTACAGCCAGGACCCGGCCGTGACCGAGAACAACAACGACTACACGGGCATCAACTACAACACCAACTCCAACGAGGGCGGCTCGCTCGGGTTCCAGCCCGGCTCGACCTACAAGGTCTTCACCCTCGCCGAGTGGCTGACCCAGGGGCACACGCTCAACGAGCGCGTCGACTCCCGCCGCAAGAGCGACTGGGGCGTGTTCAAGAACAGCTGTGAAGGCAACCAGAGCTATGTCTTCAACCCCAAGAACGACGCGAACGAGCCCGGCACCAACTACAGCGCGCTGCAGTCGACGATCGACTCCATCAACACCGGCTTCATCGGCATGGCGAAGAAGCTGGACCAGTGCGGCATCGCCACGATGGCCAACTCCTTCGGAGTGGGCCGCGCCGACCTGAAGCCTCTCGAACAAGGTCCCTCGGCCGTGCTCGGCACGAACGAGGTCGCGCCGCTCAGCATGGCCATCGCCTTCGCCGGCATCGCCAACAACGGCGTCAGCTGCAGCCCGATCGTGATCGACCGGATCGTCGGCGGCGACGGCGTCGACATGACCCCGCCGCAGACCAAGTGCACCCAGGCGGTCACCCCTGAGGTCGACGCCGGCATGACGTATGCCATGCAAAAGGTGATGACCGAAGGCTCGGGACGCGCGTCGAATTCCGCGACCTCCCCGAAGGTGCCGATGATCGGCAAGACCGGAACCACCGACGGCAACAAGGACACCTGGATGAGCGGCGCGAGCACCAAGGTCGCCACGGTGATCGGCGTCGTCAGCGTCACCGGCGACATCAACCAGCGTCTCGTGGACGACTGGGAGGGCGGCACGGCTGCCACCGCCCGTCACCGCATGTGGCCGGAGGTGATGAGCGTCGCGAACGCGAAGTACGGCGGAGACGCCTTCGCCGAGGCATCCAACAAGGTGCTGCAGGCCGTTCAGATTCCGGTCCCCGACCTGCGCGGCAAGTCGATGAGCGAAGCCGCCTCCACCCTGACCTCGGCCGGCTTCGACGTGGTCGACGGCGGTGTGACCGACTCCGAGATGCCCGCCGGCACCGTGGCCCGCACCGACCCGGCCGGCGGCAGCAGCGCCAGCCGCGGCTCGACCGTGACCGTCTACTCCAGCAACGGCGCGCTCAAGATCGTGCCCGATGTCGTGGGCAAGACCGAGGCCGAAGCTACCTCCACCCTGGCGGGCTTCGGCATCGTCAAGCAGGAGCAGGACGTCACCGACCCGAAGCAGGTCGGCACGGTGCTCTCCATGACACCGACCGCCGGCTCCGGCGCCGCGGCGGGCAGCGCCGTCACGATCGTGGTCGGCAAGCTCGCCGCCGGCGCGAAACCCGACGCGAAACCCGACGCGAACGGCGGGGGCAACGGATGACGCGCGCCAACTCCGCAGGCACCTCCCTGGCCGTCAGCGCCGGGGTGGTAGCCGCGGCCGGAGTCGTCGCGTTCGCCTGGGGCTCTCTCGTGGAGCGCCGCATGTTCACCCTCCGCGAGGTTCTCGTTCCGGTGCTCGCGCCGGGATCCGCCCCGATCAAGGTGCTGCACCTCTCCGACCTGCACATGGCACCGTGGCAGCGGGATAAACAGGACTGGGTGCGCGGCTTGGCCGACCTCGCGCCGGACCTGATCGTGAACACGGGCGACAACCTCGGTCACGCCGACGGCATTTCCGGGATCGAGTATGCCCTCGAACCGTTCCGCGGCATTCCGGGCATCTTCGTCAACGGGTCGAACGACTACTACGGGCCGCAGTTGAAGAACCCGATGCGGTACTTTCGTGCCCCGTCGACGCTTCGCTCGGCGTTTCACGAGAAGCTCGACATCGCCCACCTGCACCGGGTGTTCGGCGACCTCGGCTGGATCGACCTCGACAACGCGGCGGCCGCGCTCGACATCAACGGCACCCACCTGGAGCTGTTCGGGGTGGATGACCCGCACATCGGGCTCGACCGCCTCGACCTGATCACCCGGGCGATCGACGACCTGCGCGCGAACGACCCGTTGTCGGAGGAGCACTGGCCCGACCCCGAGGAGGCGACCCCGCCGCGGTCGACGCTCACGGTGGGCGTCGCCCACGCACCCTACCAGCGGGTGCTCAACTCGTTCGTCAACCATGGTGCCCAGCTGATCCTGGCCGGGCACACGCACGGCGGGCAGGTGTGCGTTCCCCGGTACGGCGCCCTCGTCACCAACTGCGACATCCCACGCAAGCAGGTCAAGGGCCTCAGCCTCTGGGACTCCGGACTGCACACCTCGTACCTGAACGTGTCCGCGGGGCTCGGCACGTCGATCTACGCGCCGGTGCGGTTCGCCTGCGCGCCGGAGGCGACCCTGCTCACGCTGACGGCGGCGTAGCGGGGGTATCGGCAGGCTCGGCACCGGATGGTCGTGGTACGGCATCCGGGGGGTTATACTTGTTAGGGCTTACGGGCCATCGGGGTATGGCGCAGCTTGGTAGCGCGCGTCGTTCGGGACGACGAGGTCGCAGGTTCAAATCCTGTTACCCCGACAGATATGCAAAACCCTCACTCTTCGGAGTGGGGGTTTTTGTAGTTGGTGTTTGGTAGTTGGTGTTTGGTGCGACCGGGCCGGCGCGGCCAGAAGCGCGAGAGGATCATGTCATGACCGATTCCAGCCCGGGTCTCCCCGCACCTGTCGCTATCCCACGGCATGCCTGGCAGGCCCTGATCGTGCTGCTGGCCGGCATGTTCATGGCGCTGCTCGACACCACGATCGTGAATGTGGCGCTTCCGACCATCCGTACCAGCCTGGATGCCTCGGAGGCCACCCTCTCCTGGATCATCTCCGGCTACGCGCTCGCCTTCGGGATCGCGCTGATCCCGGCCGGGCGGCTCGGCGACCGCATCGGCCACAAGTGGGTCTTCTTCACCGGTCTGCTGCTGTTCACCCTGGCCAGCCTCGCCTGCGGGCTCGCGCAGAACGATCTGCAGCTGATCATCGCCCGGGTCGTGCAGGGGCTTGCCGGCGGCATGTTCGTGCCGGCCGTGACCGCTGTGATCCAGCTTCTGTTCCCGCCCATCACCCGCGGCAAGGCGTTCGCGATCATGGGCACGGTGATCGGCGTATCCACGGCGCTCGGCCCGATCATCGGCGGCCTGATCATCGAGGCCTTCGGCGACGAGAACGGATGGCGCCTGGTCTTCTGGGTCAACCTGCCGATCGGCATCGTCGCCCTCGTCGCGGCGGCGATCCTGTTGCCGGCCGGCTCCGAACGTGCCCCGGGCACCCCGAGCGGCGGCATCGACTGGGTGGGCCTGCTGCTGATCTCCGGCGGGCTCGTGGCGCTGCTCGTTCCCCTGATCGAGGGCGAGGACCAGGGCTGGCCGCTCTGGACCTACCTGACCCTGGCGGCGGGGGCGCTGTTGATTGTGGCATTCGGCTTCTGGGAGGTGGCGTACACCCGGTGGGGCAAGAGCCCGCTGGTGCCGCCGCGGCTGTTCCGGCACCCGGCGTTCACCGGCGGCATCGTGCTCGCGCTGGTCTACTTCGCCGCGTTCACCAGCATCTTCTTCACCATTTCGATCCTCTGGCAGGCCGGCCTCGGGCACACCGCCCTCGAGTCGGGGCTGGTATCGATCCCGTTCGCGATCGGAACCATCATCGGCGCCTCGCAGAGCAACCGGCTGGCGCAGCGGCTCGGCCGCACCGTGCTGATCATCGGCGTGTCCCTGGTCACCATCGGCCTGGTCTGGGTCTGGCTCGCCCTGCTCCTGATCGGCCCGGCGATCACCAACTGGGAGCTGCTGCCGCCGCTGCTGATCGCGGGTCTCGGCAGCGGATTCTTCATCGCGCCGAACGCCCAGTTCATCGTGGCGACCGTGGACCGCTCCGAGGCCGGTGCGGCCAGCGGCGTGGTCGGCGTGATGCAGCGGGTCGGCAGCGCCGTGGGCATCGCCGTGATCGGCAGCGTCTTCTTCGGCACGCTGGTCGTGGCCGGCCCCGGTGCGGAGGCCGTCGCCGCCGGCTTCACAGACAGCGCCACCGCGGCGATGGGCGTGAGCGCCGCGTTCAGCGTGCTGGCACTGCTGCTCGTCTTCGTGCTGCCGAAGCGGGTGTCGGCCGGGCGGTAGGGGCGGGGTTCCCGTCGTGAGGGTGCCCGTTCCGATCGAGAGCCCCCGCTTTACCGGTCACTCTCGACCGGAATAGAAGTGGTCGGCGGTGGGCATCCTTCGGCTCAGAGCGTATTTGCGGGCCCCCGCGCACGGATGCGTCTACGGTAAATAGATCGACAGTGTTGCGGTCAGGTCCCGGCGCCGTCGGTTGCCGACCGTGACGTACCGGGAGGCGAGACATGACCGACGCGAGTCGCACTCCCCCGCCGAGACCGCCGGGCCCTGCCGCGGCGGGCGGAGCCGTGCCCACCCGGCTGCGCCGGTGGGCGCCCTGGCTCATGCTCGCCTATCTGGTCGCGCTGGCCTTCATCGCGTTCTGGCCGGTGCCGGTCGACCGGGCGGCATACGATTCACTCCTGGCCCTTATCGATTGGCTGCAGGAACACGGCGCGCCCGGCTGGGTGCGCTACGGCCTGGTCGAGTTCATCGCCAACATCGCCCTGTTCGTGCCGGTCGGCCTGTTCGTCGTGCTCGTGGCCGGCGCACGACGGTGGTGGCTGGCCGTGCTGGTCGGGTTCGCGGCGAGCTGCACCATCGAACTCGGGCAGCTGATCTTCCTGCCGGACCGGTTCGCCACCCTCGCCGATGTGGTCGCGAACACGGTCGGGACTGCGGTCGGAACGGTGCTCGGGTTGGTTCTGTTGCGCGGCGGCCGCGGGCTCTGACGGGGACTGCAGGTCGGGTGCGGGTGTGCGCCGGGGTGCCCGTCGGCACGTGCACTTGCCTTTTCTGTGGCTAACTCAGGAGATCCGGGATGGGCCTCGGTGTCCGTTTCGCAATTCCGGGGGTGCAAGCCGCAGCCGGCCCGGTTTTCCTGAGTTAGCCCCCTCCGGCGTGCATAACTCCTGCTGATTCTGACGGATGTGCCCGACCCGGCCTGGCATGGCCCTCCGGCCGCGAACTGCAGAAGTTACGCCAGCTGAGGCACCGGGCACCGGCCTCACCGGTGGCTAACTCAGGAGACCAGGGCTGGATGCCCGGCACAGCCCCCGGAAACCCGCGGCAATGGATGATCTCGGCCGGGTTTCTCCTGAGTTAGCCGCAGCTGTCAGCCCGACCCAAGTGGGGCGCGACGGGCAGGGGCAGGCTTACTGGGAGTAAGAGGATGTCGCGCAGACGCAGGGCGGTCGGTTCGGAGGGGTCCAGCGCGAGTGCGCGCCGCAGAGCCGCGCGCGGCTACCCGATCGTCTGCAGCTCCGGCTGGTAGGCGCTCAAGGTGTCGGTCTGGAAGCCATCGCGCACGGCATCGAGACCCTCCCAGTCCACGTTCACGATCGACTGGCCGTCGCCCGATGTTCCCGTTCCGTCGGTCGGCATCGTGAAGAACGTGACCTGCGGCTGGCGCAGTTCGCGCAGCTCCCAGGCCAGCGACGTCAGGTAGGCGGAGTTGAAGCCGTCGTCCACGGCAAGGTAGGGCGTGACCGTCTCCAACAAACCCGACGTCTTCACCGGATCGGCAAGCACGGACTTGCGCATCGCCGCCGTCAGCAAACTGCTGATGATGATCTGCTGATTGCGCACCCGCTGAAAGTCGCCATCCTGGAACGCATACCGCTCCCGCGCGAAGGCGATGGCCTCCGTGCCGGTCAAGTGCAGGCTACCCGGCTCGAAGCGGTGACCCTTGAGGTGGGATGAGTCGAAACCGATCGGGTTGTTGATATCGACGCCGCCGAGGGCATCCGTCACCTGTTTAAACCCGAAGAAGTCGACCACGGCCACGTGATCGATGCGGGTGCCGAGAAGGTTTTCCACGGTTTGCACTGCCAGCGGCACCCCTCCCCAGGAGAGCGCGGCGTTGATCTTCGCCTGCCCGTGCCCAGGCACCTCGACCCAGCTGTCGCGCAGGATCGACATGACGAAGAGGTTCTTGCGATCGGCCGGCACGTGCACCACCATCATGGTGTCCGAACGCTCGCCACGGATGTCGGAGAGGTTTTTCCCGGTGGCGCCGCGGGTGTCCGATCCGAGTAGGAGGATGTTCTGCGCCTGCCCGTCGGGAACCGCATCCACCGCTGCAGATGGGTCGGCGGGGGCTGCATCCGGTCCGGCGGCGGCCGGATCGGCTGCACCCGGTGCGGACTGGCCGGCCGGCGGACGAGAAGCCTCGTCGGGGAAGGCGTTCGAGATCTTCTCGGTGCCACTGTCGAAAGCGCGGGTCAGGCTGAACGCATAGATGCCGCCCGCGGCGATGGTGACCAGCACAACCGTGACGAGCACGCCCAAGGTGATGCGCCAGGGATGACGTTTCCGCGGCGCTTGGCGAGCCCCGCCGGGACTCGGCTCGGGGGGTTTGTGGCGCGACAAGTTCGTTGTTTCGTTCGGCATTCGGATTGCCTCCTGAGACCGCTCAAGAGAACGGTGTCGTCAACATAGCCCGGGCTTTCCCCCATGGATATGGGCCGTTTAGGAAACGAATGCCCGATAAGAATGCGAATGCCGGGACAGAATGATTCGTGGCGCGTGTTGCGAAGGCACTACCGCACCCCTGGTGTGAGGCCGAGCTCCGCCATCAGCAAGCGCAGTGCAGGGCGGAGAAATGCCGCCTGGGACTCGCGGGGATCGACCGAGCGGAAGATGTCAGACGGAGGCGGCCTCAAGCTGCGGGATCAGCGTCTCAAGGAACGCGGCGGTGTCTTCCCAGCCCTGCACGGCGACGCACTCCACGCCGAGAACCTTGACCGGGTAGTCGTTGCCGTTCTCGTCGAGGCGGTCGCCCACGAACAGCATGTCGTCGAGCGGCACGCCGGTGAGGGCTGCGAGCTTGTTCATGCCATACGCCTTGTCGATGCCGCGCCGGGTGATGTCCACAGACGTGGACCCGCCGGAGCGCACCTCGAGTTCGGGAAGCAGCGCCTGCACGGCTTCGCGCAGGGTGTTCTTCTTCACGCCGGTGGGGTCCCACGCGGTTTTCGCGGCGACCGGGGCGGCCTGGCCGAGGGCGGAGAAGGTGATCTGCGAGCCGCGGTCCTCGAGGATCGGGCCCCAGGTGTCGTTCTCCCAGTAGCCCAGCGAACGCGCGGATATTTCGACGGCGTTGAGGGCATCCGTCTTCTCGGCGTCGGTCAGGTACTCGGCGTAGACCTGGTTCCAGGCACCGTCGGCGTGCCGGTAGTACTGCGTGCCGCAGGTGGGCATCAGGTGCAGGCGCGAGAGGATGTCTTCACTCACGGTGTCGAGGTTGTCGATCAACTGCATGTGGAACTGGGCGATCTGCCCGCCGGAGATGACGCATACGTCGACGACCCCGAGCAGGTTGACCATGAGTTCGGCCATGCGCGGGTCGAGCGGCGACTTGGAAGCGGCCAGCGTGTCATCGAGATCGAAGGCAACCAGGCGGGGAAGTGTCGTCATGTGAAGTGTGGATCCTTTGCAGTTACTCGGGGCCGTAGTCGTGGCCCGGAGCTTGACGTCACCCATGCGCGACGCCCTAAAAAGTGTACAGCGGGCCCTGCTTGTCGAGCCGGGGCGGGTTTCGGGGCTGGTTTCGGGGCGGGCGCGGGGCGGGCGCGGGGCTGGTTTCGGGGCGGGTGCGGGGCTGGTTTCGGGGCTGGGTTTCGGGGCTGGGTTTCGGGGCGGGTGCGGGCAGGGTGCGGGGCTGCGTGTGGGGAGACGGGTGCCGCGGCGGCGGGAGCCGTCGGGGCTCGCGCGGGAGCGTCCGTCGTGACGTCAACTCGGAGAATTTCGGGACACGCCCTATGTGCTCGGGTGGGGTGACCCCGTCCGAAAAGACCGGGTCACCCCAGCCACGGGGAACGGCGTGTCGCGATAAAGTCCTCAGTTACCGCAGGGGCACGGATGCCGCGGCGCGGGTTCAGAGAATGGCTCGCCGGGTTTCGACAAGCGAAACCACCGACAAGCACCACCACCGACAAGCGAAACCACCGCTACAGCCCCGCGGGCAACTCCCCCGTCGCCACGAGATACAGCCGCTGCGTCGGCCGCGTCATGGCCACGTACAGCGCCCCGGCCCCACGCGAAGACGCCGCCACGATCCCCGCCGGGTCCACCACGATCACGGCGTCGAACTCCAGCCCCTTCGAATCCTGCGGGGTGAGCACCGCCACATCCTTGAGCAGCCCCGCAGCCCCGACACCGACACTGACGCCCAAGGAACCGAACGCAGCAGCCAGTGAAGCAACAACTCCAGCCAGAAAGTGCTCCAGCACGATCACGGCAACCGTGCCACCCAACCCCAGCGAGCGTTCCCGCCTAACGGCCGAAACAACATCCGTGAAAGTCTCAATCGGCCACTCGCTCGCCCGCACCGACCTGGCTGGGGTGATCGGCAGATCGTGCGCGAGCGCCATCGACTCGGCAGCCGAAGCGATTTGGCTCGGCGTGCGGTAGTTCACAGTGAGCTCCTCGAGCCGCCACCGCGAGGCCTCGAGCGAGGAGCCGAGCAGGGGCTCGAGGGCGTCGCGCCAGTTCGACGCGGCCGCGGCCGACGCCGCCTGGGCGATGTCGCCCACGATCGTGAACGACCGCAGCGGGCCGCGCCGCAGAACCAGCCGCCACTGCATCGGCGACAGCTCCTGTGCTTCGTCGACGACCACGTGCCCGTAGGTCCAAGTGCGGTCCAGGGCGGCGCGCTCGGCCGTGGTGGCCCGGTCGCCGAGCTCGGCGAAGTTGTCGGCGAGCGCCTTGGCGTTCACGAGCCCCTTCACCTCCATGTTCGAGATCGCCAGCTCGGCGTTCTCCACGTCGCGCTTGCGCTGCTCCTTCTGCTCGCGCCGCTGGGCTGCGTCGACCACGTTGTACTCGCCCAGGTGCTCGGCCGCCTCGTCGAGCAGCGGCACGTCCGAGATGGTGAACTCGGCATCGCGCGGCCGGTGCAGCAGCGCGCGCTGCGCGGGCGTCCAGGTGGGGGTGAGCTGCGCCAGCCATTGCGGGCGGGCGTAGAGGTCTTGCACGAGCTTCTCGGGGGTGAGCGGCAGCCAGGCCGTGTTCAGCGCCACCCGCACGTCGTCGGCCAGGCGCAGGTCTTCGCGCAGCATGGGCAGATCGGTGTCATCCATCGACCGGCCCTGGTCCTTCAACTGCGCGAGCCACTCCCGGGAGAGCGCGGCGAGCGCGTTCTTCACGAACGTGACCCGGGCCTCGTTGTGCGGCTTGCCGCCGGCCCGCGCCCGGTGAATCGCGGTCTCGATCAGTTGCGGCTTGAGCGTGAGCCGGTCACCGTTCACGACCAGCACCTGCGCCGACGCCGGCACCCGCTGCCGCGACCGCACGGCACGCTGAACGAGCCGGGCCATCGAGGTCTGGCCCTTGATCGCGGTGACGGCCGGGGCATCCTCTCGGGTGGCCTCGATGCCCGGGTAGAGCTGGCCCACGGATGCGAGCACCACCCCGGTCTCCCCCAGCGACGGCAGCACCGCCTCGATGTAGTGCAGGAAGGACTCCGACGGCCCCACGATGAGCACACCCGAGTTCTTCAGCCGATCCCGATGCGTATATAAGAGGTATGCCGCGCGGTGCAGGGCCACGGCCGTCTTGCCGGTGCCGGGGCCGCCCTGCACGACGAGCACGCCCTTCAGGTCTGAACGGATGATGCGGTCCTGCTCCGCCTGAATCGTCGACACGATATCGCTCATGTGCCCGGTGCGCTGGGCGGTGAGCGCGGCCAGCAGTGCGCCCTCCCCCTGGTGCTGGGTTGCCGAATCGCCCTCGAGCAGTGCGGCATCGAGGATCTCGTCCTCGATCCGCACGATGTCCCGCCCCTTCGACAGCAGATGCCGGCGGGCGCGGGCGCCGAGCGGCGTCGCCGCGGTGGCCTGGTAGAACGCGCTGGCCTGCGGCACCCGCCAGTCGAGCAGGATGGGCTGCAGGTTTTCGTCGCGCAGCCCCAGCCGGCCGATGTAGCGGTAGACGGAGGCATCCGTCGAGTCGGAAGAAGAGGAAGAGGAAGAGTCGGAAGCAGAATCAGAGTCAGAGGAGTCGGCGGCCACTTCGAGCCGCCCGAACGCCAACCGGTCGTCGACCTCGCGCAGCTGCACGATCCGGTCCTCATAGAGGCGCGCGAACGTGTCACGCTCGGAGCGCGACTGGTGGTTGCCGCCCACGTCGAGCCGCCGCACGGCCACGAGCTGCTGCTCGGCCTCCCGCTGCAGCGCGTCGAGGCGCGCATACAGGTTCGCTACATACTGCTGTTCCCGCTGAAGCTCCTGGTCGACCACGCGCACACCCCTTGAAATCCGAGCCTCAAGCTTACTCGGCTCGAAACACTGACCTGACCGAGAAACAAACAGCCCGCAGGCCTGACCGGTGTGGAGAACACCACCGGCAGTTCATTGGACCATACGACCAGGACTGTGGGTGTCGGGATGCCTTCCCCACACCCGCAAAAAATCCTCCGCGCCTTCCCCGGCGGAATGTAGCCCCGGCTACTCCTTCGCGACGGTCACGCAGTCGAGGGGCAAATCCGAGATGATCGTGGGGTTCACCATTGGGGTGACCTGCGCCTCGAGCGCCTTCCCGGTACCAGCTGCGACCACGTCAACGCTCAGCTTCGACGTGGCCCCGGGCTCCATGCTCACGATCAACTTCGCCACTGGGTAGTCGGTGTCATGGAAGGCCTCGAGCTGCACGGCAGCTCCGTCAACCGTGGCACCCACGATCTGCGAACCGGGCGGGGCGTAGACCATGACGAGCATGCGCTGCACTCCCGGATCGAGCTTCTCTCGGACGAACGTGCCTAGAATGGATGGACTGATCGATGTGGCCGCATCGGCTGGTATCGCATTCGTGAGGTCTACGCCGATGCGATAGGACGCCTTCCCATCTGCCCGGCACGCGGCCTGCCCGAGGTTGACAGCCTGGTTGAGGTAGAAGTTCATCTTCGAGCCGACGTTTTCCTGGAAGTAGATCCCGACTCGATCCGTCGTCGGGTCGCTCTTCGGCAGGGCGCCGTTTACCCCGAGAGACTCGAAGATAGATTCTTCTTCTTCCTTGGAACTCCACATCAGCACCCGGTGCTCGCTCGCGGCCTGGGTGAGGGCCGACAGCACAACCTTGGGGTCGAGATCGCCGCTCATGAGCTGATCGAAGGTTTTCACGACGATTTCCGCATACACGGCGTCCTGTGCTGAATTGTCAGCCCCGATATCATCTGACCTGTAGCGCATGTACACCCCGTTCAGGAGAAGAGGCACAAGAGTGTCGCTTGTCAGGACATCGCCTGTCGACAAGGGAATCGGAGCGGTCCCGCGAAGAAGATATCCCAGCGCCACGGGGTCAATGGCAATCACACCGTCCACTTCTGTGCCGAACTGTCGTTTCCACATCTCCTGCGCCGTCTCTGCTGCACTCTCGAAGCTGGGCCTCACTGTGAGGTTCGACATGGCCCGGCCGAATTCCGAACCGTAGAGCGCTTCAACACCATCCGGCATAGGAATCACGGATTCCTGGTAGTAGGCGAAGTTCCCAAATCCCGCCGGCACGGCGTCTCCCAGCGTGACGCGACCCTTGTCAATCGTCAGCAAAGCGAACGAGAGCGAGGTGCCTCCGAGTGCACGCGCTTCAGCGTTGTTCTGGAACACGAGGACATAGCTGCGTGGGGCATTCCCACCAAGCGCGTCCGGAAGAGCATCCACCACCTGGCGAGCCGACACCAGCGTCGGCGTGATGCTGTTTAGGAGGCCGTGGAATTCGTCCACAGCGGCGGTGACCTGCCCAATGGTCGAGCTCGTGTCGAGCCCACTGACACGCTCGCTCGCTGCGGAGAACACCTTACTCGCCTGGTTGAGAGCCTTTCCGGCCGCAACAATCGGTTCAAGATCAATGGCACCTTGGGCGGGCTTCAGCGCCGCAGGATTCAGCGTCGCTGCGGTCTCAGCCAAGGGGACGGCCGCGCCGTTGATCACGTCGTCGGCGACATCGGCGAGGTTTCGCACCACCTTAAGATTCGCCCCCACGACCGGAACGAACTCCGCGGCACGCCACACCGGATCGCCGGTCAGATCTCGGGCGCGGGCGGTGTGTTTTGCCATGCTCTTCACCGAAGCAGAGACCGCTGCTGAGTCTCCTGCAAGCACCTGCGTTTTGATCGTGGAGGCCAGCGGCATTGCTGCTTCCAGTTCGGCCTTCGCCTTCAACCCCCGGATGCCCACCCAAGCACCGGCGACGATGACAACGCCAACGACGATCGCCGCCCAGAACCACCAACGACGATAGATCCGGCCCTTGCGGCGATTCGCAGATCTCCGAGCGCCTGAGCGGTTGCTTGATTCAGTCACTAAGGTATTGAATCAGGTCGAGGCGCTGCCAGAGAACCACGGGAGCCGTGGCCGGTCAACCGATCGTCTGAACTTCGGACTGGTAAGCATCGAGGGTGTCCGTCTGAAACCCCTGCTGCACTTCCTTTAACTTGTCTTGGTCAATGACGACGATCGACTGGCCGTCGGGCGAGGTACCGGTGCCTGTCGTCGGCAGGGTGAAGAACGTGACGTCGCTCACGCGCACGTCGCGCAGCTCAACGGCCAGACCGGCCACGTAGGCCGAGTTCAGCCCCTCGTCAACGGCGAGGTAGGGAGCAATCGCCCCGACCAGATCGCTGATCCTGGCGGGGTTGGTGAGGGTTTCCGCCGTCAGCGACTTGCCCAGCAAGGCCTTGATGAAGGCCTGCTGGTTGCGGGCCCGCTGAAAGTCGCCGTCCGCGAAGGCGTACCGTTCCCGCACGAAGGCCAGCGCCTCCGTGCCGTTCAAGCGTTGGGTTCCCTCGGCGAAGTAGCGCCCCGGCAGCGAGGCCGAGTCGAAGCCGACCGGATTGTCGATGTCGACGCCGCCCAGGGCATCCGTGATGCCCTTGAACCCGGTGAAGTCGACGATGGCCACATGGTCGATGCGCGCACCGAGAAGACCCTCGATGGTCTGCACGGCCAGGGGAACCCCGCCGTAGGACATGGCGGCGTTGATCTTGGCCTCGCCCTCACCCGGAATGTCGACCCAGCTGTCACGCATGATCGACATGACATAGATGTTCTTGCGGTTCGCCGGCACGTGCACCACCATGATGGTGTCCGAGCGCTGGCCGGTAAGGTCGGTGATGGAACCGTCGTTCGCTCCCCGGGTGTCAGAGCCCAGCAGAAGGATGTTCTGCCCAGTTGCCCCGTCACCGGTTGCCGCATCACCGGTTGGCGCCGGCGGCCGTGACGCCTCGTCGGGGAACACGTCGGGGATCTTCACGGTCTGGCTATCGAAGGTGTTGCTAAGAGTCCAGGCGTAGACGCCCGCAACCCCGCCAACCAGCAGAACGACGGCGGCGATGGCGATGAGCGCGATCCGCCACCCTCGGCGTTTCGGCTTTGTCACCGAAGCGTGAGAAAGGTCGGTCATCAGGGCCGCCCGAGCCCCAGGTAGGTCCAGCCCGCAGCACGCCAAGCAGCAGCGTCAAGAGTATTTCGACCGTCAATTATTATGGGCACACGAACCAGAGTAGCCGCCCAAACCGGGTCAATCTGCTTGAACTCGGCCCACTCGGTCACCAGCACTACGGCATCTGCTCCGCGCAGGGTCTCCTCGATGCTGGTCGCATAGGTGAGCTGCGGGTGCCGCAGGCGCGAGTTCTCGATTCCCTGCGGGTCGGTCGCCATCACGTCGGCGCCGAGGCCCCGCAACTGCACGGCCACATCGAGGGCCGGCGAGTCCCGCACGTCGTCGGAGTGCGGCTTGAAGCTGAGCCCGAGCACGGCCACCTTGGCCGTGTAGACGGGCTTATCGAGGGCCTGCAGGGTCATGGCAACGACCCGCTGACGCTGCCGCAAGTTAATTGCGTCAACCTCCTTCAGGAAGGCGACCGAGTCACCGCGGCCGAGTTCCTCCGCCCGGGCGGTGAAAGCACGGATATCCTTGGGTAGGCAGCCGCCGCCAAACCCAACGCCGGCGTTGAGGAATTTACGGCCGATGCGGTTGTCGAACCCAATGGCGTCGGCCAGCTCGGTGATGTTCGCCCCGGAGACGTCGGCGATCTCACTCATAGCGTTGATGAAGCTGATCTTGGTGGCCAGGAACGCGTTCGCGGCGACTTTGACGAGCTCGGCGGTCGCGTAGTCGGTCACGATCAACGGCGTCTCAGCGGCCATCGCCGACGCGTAGACTTCGTTCAGCAGCGCTGTGGCGTGCTCGCCGGCCGCGCCGACCGGCACCCCGTAGACGAGACGGTCGGGTCTGATGGTGTCTGTCACGGCGAAGCCCTCGCGCAGAAACTCGGGGTTCCAGGCCAGGGTGGCCCCGCTGCCGGATGCCTCGATCACCCCGGCAAGGCGGCCGGCGGTTCCGACCGGAACCGTGCTCTTGCCCACAACCAGGTCGCCGGCGGCAAGGTGAGGCAGCAGCGACTGCACAGCCGCATCGACGTAGCTGAGGTCGGCGGCATGGCTGCCGGCCTTCTGCGGGGTGCCGACGCCGATGAAATGCACTTGCGCGCCGGCGGCGTCGGCAATGTCGGTGCTGAAGCGTAGCCGACCCGACGCCATGGCCGAGGTGAGAATCTCGGGCAGGCCCGGCTCGAAGAACGGCGGTGTGCCCGCAGCCAGCTGGTCGATCTTTCGAGCATCGATATCGATGCCCACCACGTCGTGGCCCAACTCGGCCATCGCCGAAGCGTGCACGGCCCCCAAATAGCCACATCCGATCACGGACAGTTTCATATCGTTTTCTCCACGCCTGAAGCCTAGCCGCGCGCATAATTGCAGCGCACCGCAGCACCCCCACCCCCTCTTTTGGGGGTGCCAAGCCGGAATTCGGCCTTCACCGCAGGAATAGAGTCGACATCGTGAACAAAATCCGGCCCGAGCAGATGGGCCACAAGGCCCTCTTGCGCCGCGGCCGCAGCACCAAGGGCCTGCAGTACGCCTTGCTGGCCGTGGCCGCGATTACCGCCGGCGGCATCGGCTACGCGGCCCTCTCCATCGGCCTGTAGCACCCGCCCTGGCGGCGCCCCTACTGCGCAGCCACGCTTAGGCATTCTCGGCTAGACGCGGTGACACTTCCGCAACTCGACCGTTGGATCGAGGCTGGGACTCGGGCGCGACACCTTGCTCGGGTGGGGTAGAACACACAGTAGAGTCGAAGCGATCGACCTGCGTCGTGCAATCGACGACGACACATCGGAGCGAAATGACCCACCAAAGTTATCGATTGGTGTCGCTCGATGGGGTCCGTGGCGTCGCGGCAGTCGTGGTCCTGCTTCACCATGCTGCGCTCATTGTGCCGTCCCTCGCGAGTGTCTACCACCCCGGCGCGCCCTCGACCGGACTGGCTGGCATCCTGGCCTATACACCTCTTCACCTGGCTTGGGCAGGAGGGGAAGCGGTTTTCTTGTTCTTTATCCTTTCCGGTCTAGTTCTGGCTCTTCCGGCCACAAGGAGAGAGATCGAATGGGCGCGGTACTACCCGAGCCGGCTCATTCGTCTTTATCTCCCAGTAATAGCAGCGATCGCATTCACGGTTTTGACAATTGTCATTGTTAGTCGCGACGGTCAGTCGGCAAGCCAGTGGCTCGAAGTACATCCAAAGTCATACACCGCGGTCGGCATTATCGCGGACGCCACCCTACTGGATGGAGTATCAGGCACGGTGACGCCCCTCTGGTCGCTTAAATGGGAAGTCCTGTTCAGTATTCTGCTGCCTGTTTACGTGGCCGTCGCCAAGAGGATCAATCCAGCGCTCGTCATGGCCGGGTCGCTCGTGCTTCTTGCGCTCGGTTCGACTGTTCAAAGCGGCGTACTTATGTACCTGCCAATGTTTGCCATAGGGGTTGCGCTTGCCCACGGGTGGTCACGCATTTCGAGGTGGGCCGAGGCGGTCAACGGCTCAAGAATTGGCTGGATGGCGTGGGGTGGAATGTTGATCGTGAGCGCGACACTTGCCCTATCGACTTGGATGTTGAACCCCCTTCGCCTAGGCATTGGGGCGCTCACGCTTCCGCTCATAGTCGTCGGCGTCGTTGGGTTGATTTTGGTTGCGGCGTTCTCGCCACTGGCTCAATGGATACTTTCAAGTCGACCATTTGTCTGGCTCGGAACCCTCTCATTTAGTCTTTATTTGACGCACGAACCAATCGTGGTGGCGTTCGGATATTTGCTCCCAACACACCCGAAGCTGGCCGCCCTCTTCGCCGTCTGTTGTGCGTTCCCGCTCGCGTGGTTATTTCACAAGTTGGTCGAGAAACCCAGCCATCGCTTGGCGCAGCAAATTGCGGGTCGAGAAGCGCCAGTGTTAAGGAGAGACCCTCGCAACGAGACTCTGGCCAGGCAGCCCAAACCGTAGCCCCGTAAAGACGCTTCGTGATGGGTTGACGGCGCTCACAAAACAAGGTGATTGTCGGCAACGGCCGCGACCGGCTCGGACGCGGTGGCTAAGCCCAATACCGTTCAATCGAGTAGTTTGATGGCGCAGCGAGTCAGCCCTGCTGCGGCGCAGCCGCAGCATCAGGGGCCTGCAGTTCGCCCTCCTTGCCGTGGCCGCGATCACCGCGGGCGGCATCGGCTACGCCGCCCTCTCCATCGGCCTCTAGCACCCGCCCTACCGGCGCCCCTACTGCGTAGCCACGCTCGCACAGTCGAGCGGCACGTTTGTGATGGCCGTGGGGTTCACCATCGGGGTTACTTGCGCCGCGAGCATTTTCTTTGCCGTGCCAGCCGCAACCGCGTCCACGCTGAGCTTTGACGTGGCGCCCGAGTTCATCGTGAGAACGAGCTTGGCCACGGGGTAGTCCGTGTCGTGGAACAGCACCAGCTGAACCGCGGCACCGTTAACGGTGGCTCCCACGATCTGCGACCCTGAAGGCGCGTAGACCATGACGATCAAGCGCTGAACTCCGGGTTTGAGCTTCTCCCGGTCGAATGTTCCCAGAATCGATGGGCTGACTGACTTCGCCGCATCAAGCGGAATGCCGTTGGTGAGGTCGACGCCAATTCGGTAGGACGCCTTTCCATCGGCCCGGCACGCTGCCTGCCCCGGGCTGACCGCCTGATTCAGGTAATAGTTCATCTTCGAGCCGACGTTTTCTTGGAAGTAGACCCCAACTCGATCGGTCTTTTTGTCGCTCGCGGGGAGGGCTCCATCTGCATTGAATGACTCAATGAGGTCCTGCTCTTTGTCGACGGGACTCCACATCGTAACCCGACGTTCGCTGACGGCCTGGGTCAGGGCCGACAGCAGCAGTTTCGGATCGAAGGTTTTCTCGACGATCTCCGCATAAACGGCATCCTGCGCTGCATTGTCGGCGACGGCGTCGGCATGCGTGTCCCCTGACCAAAAGCGCAGGCACCGGATCGTGTCCCAAGCCATCGTCGTCGCGGTCGGCGTCGCGGCCGACGGACGCCGTGAAGTACTAGGTTTCGACGTTGGTGACAGCGAGAACGAGGGCTTCTGGACCAGCTTCCTGCGGTCGTTGAAGACTCGCGGCCTCGACGGGGTCAAGCTGGTCATGTCTGACGCTCACACCGGCCTGAAGAAAGCCATCGGGACCGTGTTCCAGGGCGCCGGCTGGCAGCGCTGCCGGGTGCACTTCATGCGCAACGTCCTCGCCGTGGTGCCGAAGGGATCGCAGGACATGGTCGCCTCGATCATCCGCACCATCTTCGCCCAACCCGACCGCGAGCACATCGAGAAACAGTTCCGCGAGGTGACCACGATGCTCTCCCGCTCGCACCCGAAGGTCGCGGCGATGCTCGTCGACGCGCAACCCGACCTCCTCGCCTTCGCCGGCTTCCCGAGGCGGCACTGGCGCCAGATCTGGTCCACGAACCCGCTCGAACGGGTGAACAAGGAGATCAAACGCCGCACCGACGTCGTCGGCGTTTTCCCCAACACCGCGGCCCTGCTGCGCCTGGCCGGATCGGTGTTGATCGAGCAGCACGACGAGTGGGAAGCCGGCGAACGCCGTTACTTCTCCGAGGCCTCGATGCTCGAGCTGGCCACCATGAACAACCCCATCGAGGTCCTCGACGAGGCGGTGATCCTCCCCGAACTCGCCGCCGCCTAAACTAGAACCATTGACCTGCATGGTGTTGAGAGATTCCACCACTCAGCGGGACGTGACCAAACCCTCACCGAACTTTGGGAGACACGCCCTAGAACTCGCCCGGCACTAATGGCCCTGTTTTGGGTCGGCGTTGACATGGGCAATTAACGTTCTGCGTCTGTGCCAGTGCCAGTGCTCCGATAAGCGACTCAGTGAGCGCGGTCATCAGTGTCGGCATGCGCGCCGTGGAAGAAGAAAGTGCATGCACTCACGTATTAGCTTGTCCGTCCTTGTCAGGATTGGCTATTTGAGAAGCACGACGGTCCCCGGTCTCAATATTTCCATTGTCTGCAGTCGAACCGATTTCGCTCGAGCTGATGTGCCCTCGGCCTGCCTTGTCACGGTCCGAGTAACGAACTCCACCAAAGCGACAAAGAGAACAAACGTTGAAGTAACCACAGATCGTCCAAATCGCTTTCGGATGTATCTGACCCGGCTGATTGCGCCTACACAGTAAGCCATCTCCGACACCGTTGACGAGCTCGCTCCTCCGACGTGAACACCCCATTGCATCGGCACAAATAGACAGCCACCAAGTGCCGCGGCTCGCGCGCAAATGTCAACGTCCTCGAAATACAACTCGAACTGCGGATCAAACCCATCGAGGAGAGTGTAGGTCTCAACGCTCATTCCGAGAAGCGCACCATCCACCTGGCCCACGAGGAGCGGATGATCAGCGTCAGTCCCTGCGCCGCCGGGCAATGCTTGCCTGTATGCACGGGTACCGATGAACGCTTTTTTGGCCTCCAGCCACATTGAGACGATGGGTCGAGCGTTCACACTGGCAAGGTGTCCCGGGGAGATCAGCCGGCCTGCAACAATCGCTTGGTTGCTCGCCTCGAGGTGCTCGACCAGAGACGATAGAGGCCTAGAAAGGGCCACATCCGGATTCACGAAAAAGACATGGGTTGAGGGCTTCAACAAAGTGACGCCTTCGTTGCATGCTCTGGCGAAGCCGAGGTTGGCGCCAGGGTCGACGTATAGGAGGCGAGAGTCCTGTTCGGTCATCCTCTGTACGAGCACTTTTGACTCAGCATCCGAGGAGTTATCCACTACCACGACCGACTCCACCGTCGGGTCTAACAGCACGCCAGACACGCAATCGAGCAGCATCTGGCTGGAGGAAAAAGCGACGATTACAACGCCGATTTGAATATGACGGGTATTTTCAACACGGGACGGCTCATCACTCGGCGACATTCGCTTCTTCCAGCTCCAGATTCTTCATTCTTTTCCTGATCACAACAAGCACAACAAAAGTCTGTACGGAGTAGATGACACTGGACGCGATCGCCGCACCCGTAGCACCTAACGCACCAACAAAGGGAAGGTAAAGAACACATAGCGCGGCTGAGGTTAAACCTATGAGCACGAGGGACCGCTTGGAACCAGAAGTGAGTATGCTCGACAACCCGATTCGCGCGTAGCCCTGAATCAGAACGCCTGGCAGCAAAATCAGAATAAGCGGAACTGCAGCAACGTACTTGGGTAGTAGAAGCGGTATCAGAATCGTGCTCCCAAGCCCAATCGCGACACAAGCCAAAACGCCGACAATGAAATTCAGACGGGTGAGTTTGGAACGCTGAGCTCGTTGGTCAGCCGCAGTCGCGCGCCTGGACCCTGAGTCGAAAGCGATGAGGCTAAGCGCCTCCGAAAACACCCAGATCATTCCTGCTATCGGAACAGCAATCGAGTAGACCCCTACGGCCGATGCACTCACCATCAAGCCAAGAACAACCACATCGGCGCTGTGAAGTAGCTGCTGTCCCGCCACGCCGACGTGTGCAGCGATCGAAGTCTTCAGAATATCAATACGCGGAACGTGACTTCCGCCCGGCCTCTCCTCGCGCCGCTCATTTCGCCTCGATAGCGCGAACGCTGTCGACAGAGCGAGAGCCACATACCAACACGCCACAACGGGAAATGGAGAGTGAAAAGCGAGCGCGACAGGTACACCAAGCATCGGGAAGACGACCGACTGAATCAGCCAGGCGTCCCGAAACACTCTCGAGTACCCCAACCCTTGATAAGTACGCAGCACGACGAGGTTCACGATGACCAGTGCGCCACCGCATGCGACCATTACGATCATTGCCCCGTCGAACAGACCGATGCGCACGCCTGGGTTCAGCATCACAGGCACGATCCCGAGCACTAGCACAAGGATTGCGATTAGGAATGCAATCTTGAAGCCACGTTTGGGAGCAGAGACGTCTCCCAGACGAAACGCCCGCACGATGCCGACCTGAAGACTCAAGTATCCAAGCGCGCCAACGAGTCCGGCACTGGAAATCACAAGGGCCAGCACGCCTCGCCCGCTCGTTCCCAAAATTGCGGCGGTCGCAAACGTCATGATCATCGAAGCGACTAATGGAAAAATCTGTGCCAAGAGTAGATCAGCGAGCTTTCGCCGCTTCGGATTAGATACGCGTGCCATCTGTTTCCCTCTTGGACTCTTCGTTGGAATGGAACGGCTGCAGAACGCCGAGCGGCGCCTCCCAAGAACATCTCCTAGACATTGGCTTGGCCCGTGTCTTATGACCATTCATTGCTCGACGGGTCCTGGATTGCTCTCCGTGAACGCCTATTTCCTCGACACCCGAGGCAGCACAGCGCCGCATCTCGACAGCCGGCTCTCCGACGCACACGCAAGCACGATCCCGCACTAGCCCTGCTCGCTCAGCCACGCCTGGAACATGAGAACGGGCCACAATTGGTGCTCCCGGTTTCTCCTCCCGCTGAGGTGCTCTGCCCACATGCCACGGACGACTTCGTGCCGAAAATACCCCTCTCGCTTCAGTCGAGACTCGTCAATGAGCGCTTCAGCCCAATCCCGAAGGGGGTCCCTCAGCCACTGTCCTAGAGGAATGCCAAATCCCATTTTCGGACGTTCTGTCAGCTCTTTAGGCACGTGGCGGTCCAGCACTCGGCGCAGAAGCCACTTTCCTTCGCCATTTCGAATCTTCAAACTCACCGGCATCGTCCATGCCAGTTCCAAAAGGCGGTGATCGAGTAGGGGGACCCTCGTTTCCAAACTGGTTGCCATCGCGGCTCGATCGACCTTCACCAGGATGTCGTCGGCCATGTAAGTCTTAGTGTCCATGGCCATCATCCACTCCTCAAAAGACTCCGTCGGTGGCCAAGAGTCCGGATCAGTAAACGCAGTCATCGGCTCGCGCGATTCTAAGACTGCGCTGGTCGGATCGTCCCAATTGCTGGTTAGTCGACGATAGAACGACGCCTCATCCGCAGCACCCAAGACTGTCGCCAACTTGTGAGCTTTGTCTCCCGGATAGGCTACGTCAAACCGATTTGGCAGGAGGGGCTTGGCAAACTCGAACATGCGATCCAAAGTGCCGGGCGAAACGCTCTCCAGCGCGCGCTTCGCCGCCCGCCTGACCGGGACTGGAAGTCGAGCCATTCGAGCCCACACACTGTGAGCCGTGAGATAGCGATTGTATCCACCAAACAATTCGTCACCGCCGTCACCAGTCAAGGCGACGGTCACATCCTGATGGGCAAGCTGGCTGACCAAGAAGGTGGGGATTTGCGAGCTGTCACCAAACGGCTCGCAATACATTGCGGCCAGCTTCGGGATGACGTCGAGCGCATCGCCCGGCTGAACATACAATTCCGTGTGCTCCGTGCCGAGGCACTCTGCAATGGCCTTAGCATGCGGCGCTTCATCGTAACCGGTGTTCGCAGACCCAATTGAGAATGTCCGCACCGGGTGCCGACTCTGGGCCTGCATAACCGCGACGACAGTACTGCTGTCAATCCCGCCGCTGAGAAACGCTCCGACTGGAACATCAGCGAGCATCTGCCCTCGGACACTGTCCGAGAGCGCCAGTTCAACTGCGTCGACCGCCTGCGTTTCGGTTCCGGCATACCGATTCTTTGAACCCGAAGCAATCACGTCGTTCAGGCTCCAATACGCGCGAGGTACGGATCCTTGAGCCGCTGAGCCATCGGCCACGGGGATGCTCAGGTAAGTCCCCGGCATAAGCTTCCGTATTCCTTGGTAGATACTATGCGGTGCGGGAATGCAGTTGTGACGAAGAAGGAGCGCTAAAGCACCCCTGTCGACCTCTGCCGCAAATCGCGGGTGGGCCTTCAATGCTTTCAGCTCCGAGCCGAACATTAAGGCGCTGTTGAGCCAACCATAGTAAAGAGGCTTCTCCCCCATTCGGTCCCGTGCAAGAGTCAAGACGTGGCCGGTTCGATCCCAGAGGGCGATCGCAAACATGCCGACTGTTGCTTTCAGAGTTCTTTCGATGCCCCACGCACTGAAGCACTCAAGAAGCGTTTCAGTGTCGCTGTGGCTGCGCCAGGAAGGCGCCTCTTGATTATCTTCAAGCGTCTGACGCAAAACTAGATGGTTGTAGATCTCGCCGTTAAATGAAAGAACGTACCTGCCATCCGCCGAGGTCATGGGCTGAGCTCCAGCGCTCGACACATCGAGGATCGACAGGCGGCTGTGCCCAAGAGCTACACCAACACCCTCGTCAATCCACCGGCCATCTTGGTCCGGACCTCGATGACGAATTGCTTCCACCATGCGGCTCATCGCATCTGCGAGTGCTGTCGCATCCCCAGTGGCTTGCACGCAACCTGCTAGTCCGCACACGCTCAGTGTTCCCCTCGGTTGTGATTGATTAGCCCTGCCTCGGGTTAGTGGACTCAGACCTATTCGGCCTTAGCGAAAACCGTGGACTGGTCTGAGTATTGCAGCTAGAAGTCGACCGGGCTGACCTCGGCCGAGGGATGAGTGTCGGCGGCGCCGATCATGGCGGTCCACGAACCACGCGCCGAACTCTCGGGATGCCCTGTTGCTGCTAAGCCAGACGGGGCGGTGATGAGACTCGGTCTTCAGCGTGGCGAAGAAACCTTCTCCTATCTCCTCGCCCCCGCAGCCCCGGCCTAGCTGTTGTTCCCACTGACGTTGTGAGCACGGTTGATGGGTGATTTGCCGCCGATGCCGGTATGGGGTCTGTGGTGATTGTAGCTATGGATCCAGTCTTGGTAGGTGGCTGCTCGGGCGGCGTCTGAGTTGTAGTGGTGGGCGTAAGCCCATTCCGCGGCGAGGGTGCGGTGGAATCGTTCGATCTTTCCGTTGGTTTGGGGTCGGTAGGGCCGGGTGAACTTGTGCGTAATGTTGCCCAGCGTCGTTGAAGAACTTCGACCGGTAGCAGGGGCCGTTGTCGGTCATGACGCGCAGCACAGTGATGTCGTGGGTCGCGTAGAACACGTTCGCGCGGCCCCAGAAGCCGGCCGCGGTTTCCTTCTTCTCATCGGTCAAGATCTCTGAATAGACCAGCCGGGAATAATCGTCGATCGCGGAGTGCAGAAATGAGTGGCCTACGCCTGCCTGACGGTTGCGTTTGCCGGCTTGGCGGCTTGGCGGCCGAGAGTGCGGTGGCCGCCGCCGTCGGGGATGCGACCAAGTTTCTTCACGTCAACGTGCACCAGCTCACCGGGTGTTTTCTTCTCGTTGTTAACGCCAACTGAAAACAGGGCCAGAAACGCCAACTGAAAATAGGGCCACCAACCATCATGGAAGGTGATCAAATTGGATGATTGGGCAGAGATTCGCCACCTGCATTCGACGGGGAAGCATTCGAAGCGGGAGATAGCTCGGCTGGTTGGAGTGTCCCGAGGAACGGTGGACCGCGCGTTGGCCGTGGATCGGTCGCCGACGTATCAGCGGGAGCCGACTGGGTCGAGTTTCGACGCGTTCGCCGGCCAGGTGCGGGTGTTGCTCGCAGCGACGCCAACGATGCCGTCCGCGACCGCTGCTGAGCGGGTGGGCTGGTCGGGGTCTCCGTCGCTGTTCCGGGCCAAGATCGCCGAGCTGCGGCCGGAGTATGCGGTGCCGGATCCCGCGGATCGGCTGGTGCACCCGCCCGGGTTCCAGGTCCAATGTGATCTCTGGTTCCCGCACGAAGACCTGCCGCTGGGCCATGACCAGGCTGCTGCGCCGCCGGTTTTGGTGATGACGTCAACGTTCTCCGGATTCATCCAGGCCCGCATGTTGCCCTCGAGGACGACGCCGGATTTGCTCGGTGGGATGTGGTCGTTGCTGCAGGAGGCCGAGGCCGTTCCCGCCCGTTTGACCTGGGACAACGAGACCGGCATCGGGCGCGGGAAACTCACCGAGCCGGCCGCCGCGTTCGCCGGCACCCTCGGCACGCAAATCAAGCTGCTCAAGGCCCGCGATCCTGAGTCCAAGGGCATGGTGGAGCGGATGAATCGCTTCTTCCGCAGCCGATTCATGTCGGGTCGCGCCTTCATCTCTCCCGACGACTTCAACCAGCAGTTGGCTGGCTGCCTGCCCATCGCGAACAACCGTCTCTCGAGGTCGCGACGAGGGCGACCCGGTGACCTGGTCCGCCTCGACCGGGCGGCGATGCGCGGCCTGCCGCCGATGGCGCCGGAGGTGATGTTCCGCAACAGCGTCCGGCTCCCAAGGGATTACTACGTTCGCGCGTTCAGCAACGACTACTCCGTCGACCCAGCCATGATCGGCCGGGTCGTTGACGTGGCAGCGAGCCTGGAGCGCGTGACCGTCCACCACGACGGGGTCCTCATCGCCGAGCATCGCCGGAAATGGGCTCGGCAACTGACCGTCACCGACCCGGCACATGTCCTCCGCGCGGCCGAGCTGCGCGCCCAGTTCCAAGCCCAACGCGCCCGCCGGCCCACGGTCACGGCCGTCGTCGAAATGGCCTCACTGGACCGCTACGACGAGCTCTTCAGCGTTGACATCGACGCCGCACCGACCGTGTTGGCGGTCGCGTCATGACCGGCTCAGAAGCGGCCTCGCAGATCGAGTACTACGCCCGCGCGCTGCGGGCACCACGGATCAGTGAAGCGTTCCGGCGCCTGGGCGATCAGGCCCGCGACGCGGGCTGGTCCCACGAGGAATACCTCTCCGCAGTGCTCTCCAAAGAGGTCTCCGAACGCGAAGCCTCCGGGGCCGCGCTGCGGATCAAGGCCGCCCGGTTTCCCGGTCACAAGACCCTTGAGGACTTCAACTTCGACCACCAACCCTCCGCCAACCGAAACCTGATCGCGCACCTCGGCACGAGCGTGTTCCTCACCGAAGCGAAGAACGTCGTCCTCCTCGGGCCACCCGGAACCGGGAAAACACACCTCGCCGTCGGCATCGGGATCAAGGCCGCCAAGGCCGGCCACCGGGTCCTCTTCGACACCGCGACGGGCTGGGTGACTCGACTCCAAGAGGCCCACTCGCGGGGCAAACTCGCCGCCGAACTCATCAGGCTGCGCCGCTACAGCCTGCTGATCGTCGATGAGGTCGGCTACATCCCATTCGACCAGGACGCCGCGAACCTGTTCTTCCAGCTCGTGTCATCCCGCTACGAACACGCCTCGCTGATCATGACGAGCAACCTGCCCTTCGCCCGCTGGGGCGACGTGTTCGGCGACCTCACCATCGCCTCCGCGATGATCGACCGCATCGTTCACCACGCCGACGTAATCAGCCTCAAAGGCAACAGCTACCGGCTCAAGCAACACCAACCCGCCGTGACTACGGCACACTAGAACCACACGAGAGTGGCCCTGTTTTCAGTTGGCAGAAGTGGCCCTGTTTTCAGTCGGCGTTAACACTCGTACCGAATCGGTTTGGGTTTGCGCACCGGCAGGCCCGTGTTCTGGTCTAGATGGCCCAGCAACGGCATCCGGTACCGGTTGAGGACCTTCGAGACCGTCGATTGCGGCAGCCTCAGGTGGTAGCCGATGCGGTGCGGCCCCCACCGCCTCGTGAAGCGCAGCGCGATGATTCGCCATTCGGTGCGCCGAGCACATTGGTTCGGGGAGAAGTGANAACCCATTTGGCCACGGTCGCGCGAGAGACCTGGAGCCGTTCGGCGACCCGGGCTTGAGCCCAGCCGTCGTTCACGACGAGCTGAACCAGCTTCAGCCGGCCTCCCGGGGTCAGCGGGGCGTTGGCATGAGTAACGTAAGAGATGAGGGCCTCCGTTGCATCGTGTTGAGTGTGGTAACCCAATCGATACCGGAGGTCCTCACCTTTTTAGCTCACGCCACGCTCACAACCTGTGTGGGAACAACAGCTAGCCCATCGACCGGATGATGCGGCGCTGTTTGTGATCGCGGCATTCTGCTCTGACGCTTTGGGTGTCGCGATCAGATTGGATGATCGCCTGCTCGGGCCGCTCACCGCGCAGGTTGGCGATCTGGCCCACCCAGACCTGGTTCAGGGCCCCGGTGTCTTTGGCGATATGCCTACAGCCCCCATCCACTGGGTACTCCAGGCATCAAAACTGTAGTGCTTCTGCACTCCGGCGCGGGCCCTCCCTCCCATGCTCAATCTCTCTCGAGCGCTCATCTCGATGACGCCGTCAATCGCATCAGTCCATTCCACCGAGTTATTTGCGACAAATCCCCCAAGTCGAGGAATAACAGAGCTATTGGCTCCAATCCCGGTGCCAACTACGGGGAGTCCCGCGGCAGCATATTGCAGGAGTTTGTAGGAGCACTTTCCGCGGGTAAATGGGGTATCTGGCAACGGCATCAGCCCCACGTCCGCCGATGCGATTTGGCTCGCGAACGTTCCTGGGTCCCAGTCTTGGCGATCGATGATGGAGTCGAGTGGGCCGAGACTCGCATTACCAGCGCTGATAACAGTCACTCGAAGGCCGTGCTTAGCGTTAAGTTCCATCAAGACGGCGGACAGCTCGGTCAAGTAGCTTTCGGTTGAGGGGGAACCAATCCAGACGGCCCGAGGGTACTCAGCAAGCTCGTAGGAGGCTTTTTGCGTGTAGTTGGACGGTTCGACACAGCTCGGGATCAGTACGACCTCGCTGCGGTGTTTCGATGCTTCCTCTGCAAGATTCTCATTCCCAGCTATGACAACATCCGCTGCCTGCACAGATGCAAGCCAGGCCCTCTTCGAAGACCAGAAACGCTGAAACGGTCCGGCAGCAAGGTAAATAGCGTCATCGAAGTCGTATACAGAATGAAGCGCAGCCTTCAGAAGCGCACCCTCAAGCGCGCCTGAACTAAAGGGAGATGCTGACCGGCCCAGTATCAACGTCTTGTCGCCTACCCTGCCGACAAGTTTGCAAAGATCAAGTTCGGCCATCGCCACCCGCGCGCCCCCCACGCGCAGAAGTGTCGAAAAGCCGGCATTGGATGTTCCCGCATATTCATGACGATCCACAGCGAGATCGAAGTGGTCGAACCAGTCGTACATTCGAACGCGGGTGCTGGCTCCGGATGCCCCGTACCGCGAAACGCTTACCACACTTTCGTTTTCAGCTCGAGAATCACTGCGCACTAATTGACTCATTTCTGCAGTATTCTGCGACAACGTCGATCACAAGGTTACCAATCTTGTGTCCACGGAGTTTGCCGCCGACCCTGCAGCTCGATCTGGTGAGCGGTGGCGCCCCCACCAACTGTCCCCTGTGCCCGCCTGTGCCGCCTGTGTGCGGCGGAAGGTGTGGCAGGGAAGCCTTCCTCACTTTGTGATCAGCGAATTCACTGTTTGAGAGGACTCCCCATCACGCAACCCCATCGGCACCCCCAACGTCATCGCCGCGGGCATCACCGCCGCCGACCGGCTAGTCGTTGCTCGCCCAACCGCCGTTGGGGTCGCCGTCGGATCCGGCAATGTATCGAGACCAGACGAAAAAGATCCTTCTCTTTCAGCATCAACTCATCCGCGAGGCCGCCGATGGGGGGGTGACGACGCGGCAGCGCTGCCCGATGGTTCGCGCTTTGGCCGGGCTGGTGCGCCCGGAGCCGGAGGACGGTCTCTAAAGACACCCTCGACCGGTGGTGCTGGGGCTGGCGGCACTGCGCTGCGGTTGCAACGCGTTGAAACCCGGCGGCCACCCCCAAGGCGCCGTTACGCCGACGTAGATCTTGTCGTTGGCAGCGACGCCGAGACGAGACCGCCCCGCGTGCACGTTGACTCAGGTGCGCACACCTCAATTTCGCCGGCCGGACCTACCCGCTCTTTTCCGACGACGCGATTCACGCCATTCATCGCGCCTCGCGGGGACATTAACGCGCGGTAAACAACCTCGTGGTCGCGGCACTGATCGCGACCTATGCCGCCGACATAGCAATGGTCCAACCTAGCCGCAGCGCAATCCACGATCGCCGAAAACGCCGACGGAAACCGCATCACCACTGACACCACCACGTCATTAGCACGATGAACGTCCCCCGGAATCGACAGACAGGGCTCGTTTACGGCTAAGCATCGCCACCGAAAATGACGCCTCTATCCCCACCTAACGCGACGGGCGAAAAGTTACGCGAATCGCGGGTCACGGCGTCAGTGCGGCAAGATACAAGGTATGACAGATACACCATGGCGCGAGGAGACACACCGAGCGACGCATCGCTTGCGTGTTCGTTCTCGGCCTCAAATTCTTGTCAGTTTGATTCTTATCGCGGCGGCATTCCCTATCCGGTTCCCGATCGGTGGTGGGCTAACAGCGTCCCTCTTTGATGCCACGGCGCTCGTGACCGCAATTCTGTTTATATTCCTGATTCCTCTGATGAAAATGCCGACAATCCCGCGACCATTTCTCTGGTTGGCTGTCGTATCGATACTGGTCGCCCTAGTTTCCCTATTTTGGAGTCAGGACACCACGACGAGTGCGCTCTATGTGGTCTCCTCGATAGAGGCATTTGTGGTCTTCATCGTTGTCGTCACGCTTCTTACCGATGCGCCTCCGACGCAGATCGTCAGACTAATCAGTGTCTTAGTTTTGCTGTTGCTCACCGGCTCGGTGCTCCTATGGTTGCGTGTTCCTGCCTTTATGCCACCGGCCGAGCTCGACCCGCTTCAGGGCGACTACCTCTCTTACTTCGCGCGGTTGAGTCACCCATTCATTGGGCGGTCGAACAACCTTGCCGCGCTGCTCGTGATCTTCATCGTCCCACTTACTGTGTGGGCTCGCCGGACCGGTCATCGTTTCTCCGGGTTTGTGGCTTTCCTCGCCTTGGCGGCCGTGATTTTGACTTTAAGCCGCGGGACGCTAATCGCGTTCGCCGCGAGCATTGTCATCTACGTCCTTGTCGAAGGAAAGGCTGGGTGGAACTTCTCCAAGAAGGCCGCTGCGTGGCTTGTGCCCATTTCCGTCGTCGGCCTTGTCGCTATCTCTGCGAACCCCGAGATGGGCAGGTTCTTCTCCGACCGATTCAATTCAGACGGGGCGGACGCACGCTTGGACTTATACGCGGCTGCCCAGCGAGCTTTTAGTGCCAACTGGATCGCTGGGGCTGGGGCGGGTGTCGGGGCGGACGTGCACAACACCTTCATGCAGCAAGTAACCTACTTCGGCTTGGTCTGCGGCGTGGTCATCGGCATCCTGTTGATTCGAGTTGGAGCGTGGTGGTTCGCCCGTGCACATGCGGAACACCTCTGGTTAGCCCATGCTATCGGCGTCGGGTTCACTGCCCAGCTCATGTCCTTTTGGGTGGAGTCGAGTTACGAGGGCAGCCTTCTCCGACCGCTCCTGTGGCTGGGTTGGGCGTTGGTTGTAGCACTGTTCAACGCGCAGCGTTCAAAGGCTGCACCCGAACATCTTCGTGATTCGACGGAGTCGATGCTGCGCCGATCTCGGCGTGTGCAGGCGTGAGCCGGCCGATCTTCTTTCCAGGTTTCTTGTCTTGAAGCTCGCCCGCATTACAGAGATTTCGCCCCACGGTGATCTGCGAGGAATAGATGCCTCACGACCGCAAATATGCATGGCCCCCATTCTGGGAGATCGAGTCCCCATACGCGACGAAATGGTCAGGCTTCTGGGCGGCAATGGGACCGCCGCGGCGACTTGTTCTGAGTTCTTGGCTACAACTCACCCTGACGGTAATGATGAGAAGAGTCTTGAGGCTGCGTGACTCTAACCCTGACTGACGTCCTTCAAGGATTGTCTTTTACGTGATCTGTCCGCGGTCTTGAG